>CAXTUM010000264.1:0-4828 GCA_964247205.1 uncultured Beijerinckiaceae bacterium | reverse complement strand
CCCCGGCCCGGGAGGAAGGCTTTGCCAACTCCAACGCCGAGCGCATGCGCCTGGGCATGCGGTCCGATGCCGTGGTGCCGTTGCGCCGCCGTCTGATCCAGGGCGGGGATCTCGATGCTTCGCTTGGTTCATCACCTGTGTTCGATGCCTATGTCGAGGCTGCCGTGAAGCGCTTCCAGGGCCGTCACGGCCTGGGCCAGACCGGTGTTGTCGCAGCGCAGACTTACGCTGCCATGAACATGGCCGCTGACAAGCGCCTGAAGCAGCTCGAGATCAACCTGGTGCGCCTGCGTTCGCTGGCGCTGAGCAATCTCGGCGCCCGCTTCGTGACGATCAATATCCCGGCGGCCTATGTCGAGACTGTGGAGAATGGTCAGGTCGCGACGCGCCATACAGCTGGCGTGGGCAAGATCGACCGCCAGTCGCCGATCATGTCGGCCAAGATCACGGAAGTGAACTTCAACCCGTTCTGGACCGTGCCTGCCTCCGTCATCAAGAAAGACCTGATTCCCAAGATGCAGGCGGATCCGACCTATCTGCGCGAGAACAAGATCCGCATCTTCAATGGCACGGGCCAGGAAATCCAGCCGGAACAGATCAACTGGCGTTCGGACGAGGCCACGAAATACCGCTTTCGCCAGGATCAGGGCGGCGAGTTCAACTCGCTTGGCTTCATGCGCATCAACGTGCATTCACCGCATGGCGTCTACATGCATGACTCGCCTGCCAAGGGAATCTTCGGCGATGACTTCCGCTTCGTGTCATCCGGCTGCGTGCGTGTGCAGAATGTCCGTTCCTATGTGGAATGGCTCCTGCGCGATACGCCGGGCTGGGACCGGGACGCCATCGAGAACGCCGTTCGCTCCGGCCAGCGCATCGACGCCAAGTTCAAGGAAGCGCTGTTCACCCACTGGGTCTACATCACCGCCTGGGCGACGCCCGAGGGCGTGGTGCAGTTCCGCGACGATATCTATAACCGCGACGGTTTCGGACCGGGCGAGCTGAGCCGTGTGCTGCAGAGCAAGAACGAAGACGAGCCCGAATGAGCTGATCAGATTTGTTCGAATATGAAAAAAGCCCTCATCTTGCGATGAGGGCTTTTTCTTGGTTCCGGTGTTCCCAGGTATCAGTGCGTCAGCTTCACCGTGAAGACCGACTCGATGACCGCGCCAAGTGATTCCCGCAAACGGTCGGCATTGGCGGCATCGTGGTACTGGCCGCCTGTCAGGCGGGCGCATTCCTGCAGGATGCGCTTGGCCTCAAGACCGTCCATTTCGAAGGCGATTGTCGAGACCTGGATCGGGTTGGCGCGTTCACGCGAGATATTGGTGCAGGTCTCGCGCGTCAGTTGATCCGCCTGGTTGCTGTCCGTGCCTTCGTGCATCGGATAATTCGGGGATTTCGTGTTGCGGCCGTCCGTGACAAGGATCATGAACTTGCGGGTGCCGCTGCCTGTGGTCGCGGCGGCATTGAGCGGTTCGCCCGGTGACAGCATGCGCCAGCCCCAGATGAGCCCGGCGGGCAGATAGGTCTCGCCCATAGTCGACAGGCCGTTGATCGTGGACCGTACGGACGAGATGTCCGTGGTCAGATTCTGGATCGGTGAAGCGCAGCTGATGCCAAGGATACCGGGGATCTTGACATCGTAGCGGCTGTCGAATGTTTCCAGCGGGTAGGCGCGCGAGCCCACGCAGCCATCCCAGCGCACCATGTAGCCGCCGCTCTGGGTGCAGACGTTCTGGAGATTGGCGGAATATACCGGATCGCATACGCGAGCGCTGCTGGCGGGTGTGGCAGGTGTACCCGGACATGTGCGATTGCGGCCGTCGCGGACACAGGTGTAAGCGGGTGTTGCCGGTGTTGCCGGATAATGCTCCGTGCGGCAATTCTGCTCGCCTACGACGACGCGCTGCATGCTGCATGTCGTAACAATCGGCTCCTGATAATCCGGCCGGACGTCCAGCCAGGACTGATTGCGGTTGGACAGTCCCACGTTGACGTATTGGCCGAACGGGACAACGCCCACCTTGATCATCCCGGGGCGGGGGCTTCTGCGGTTGATCTCGTCCAGAATGCCGTTTGTCGCCGACTTCAGATTGGTGATGCGGTCACCCTCCATGGAGTCGGTCGTATCCAGCACGAAAACGATCTCTGCGGGATCATCCGAGCCTGTGCTGGCCTGTGCTGCTGCAGCAATGACGTGGGTCCCGCTGCCGGTGAATGTTCCGAACCAGGAGCGCACGTTGGCTGTCGCTTCGACACGATAGCCAGTGCTGTTGCCGTTGATGATAATATTGCGGTAGTCGGCCGCAACGTTGCCGCTGTACCCCGTCGCATTGAGATTGGCCTCAAACGATTGCTGCGCCGCTGCTTGCCTTGCCGCTGCATCGCCACGCGTTCTGGCTCCGGCGAGAGCCGCCGCGTCTGTCGCCGACATCAGGCTCGAACGCGCGTTGGACGACTTGCTGTAGTCCATCGCGGCGCCCGTGGCGCCCAGGATTGTCGTCAATGACAGTGCAAAGAACAGGCTGACATTGCCCGAAGTCTGATGACGGAACCGCTTGAACAGACTGGCGAATGACATATCGGTTTCCCCATAATTGCAATCACGCGAGGCGCTTCGGTGCTGATGCAACCTTACGTGGCAATCTGGAAAAATTCGTTACGGTTTGCGGTGATTAGAAGACAATCAACCAAGAGAATCTTAGGCATGACGAGGTGATGCCTGACCTTTGGCAATCGCATTTCACAGCGTTTGCCGTCCGGCCGGATTTCACCGTGTCAGGATCAACTGGAGCCAGGTTTTCATCAGATTGGACCGGGTGTTCAGATCCCGGAGCGCCAGCAATCCCGCGCCTGCGGTTGACCTTCTGAGTGCGCGTCATTCCACCGCATATGCCAGCGAGATAAGACGAAACCTCATCGCATAGGCCGGATCTGCCGCATCTTCGGCAAGCATAACATGTTTGCGCACTGCCGGGCTTTTCTCTTTGACAGGTTCCTGACAGCTTGCGAGGGTAATTCCGCAAATGCAATCGGCCGAAAAGAGCTGGTGCGATGGAAACGCTTCAACAGAGTGCTCAATTGAAAAAGCTTTCGCTTGCGCTGCTGTGCAGCGCCGCATTGCAGTGCATGCCTTGTGTCGCACAGGCGCAGGATGCCTGCCCCAACCGGGGGCAACTCGACACCCTTTATTGTGACGCCGACCGCGATCTGGTGGCCGATGCGCCAAAGGATCCGGCGAAATGGCGTGATCCGTCGGCACTGGTCTGGGCCTACACGCCGGTCGAAGACCCTGCGGTCTATGCCAACGTGTTCAAACCCTTCACCGATCATCTGACGAAATGCGTCGGCAAGCGCATGGTCTATTATCCCGTGCAGTCGAATGCCGCCGAGATCGAGGCGATGCGCTCGGGCCGTCTGCATTTCGCCGGGTTCTCGACCGGGCCGACCGGTTTTGCGGTCAATCTGGCCGGAGCAGTGCCGTTCGCCGCCAAAGGCCTGGGCACGGAAGTGCGGGGATACAACCTTGTTGCCGTCGTGAAGGCCTCGAGCCCGTTCCAGAAGCTTTCCGATCTCAAGGGCAAGCGGGTTGCACACACGTCTCCATCCTCCAATTCCGGCAATCTCGCGCCGCGCGTGCTGTTTCCGGAGCAGGGACTGAAGGCGGATGACGATTACAAGCCCGTCATGTCTGGCGGGCATGACAAATCCATTCTGGGTGTCGGAACCGGCGACTATGAGATGGCGGCGGTGGCGTCCGATGTCTACGACCGCATGATCATACGCGGCACGATCAAGGAAGCGGATTACCGCGTGATCTTCCGCTCGCCGGTGTTCCCGACATCATCCTTCGCCCATGCGCATGATCTGAAGCCAGAACTCGCGGCCAAGCTGAAAGAATGCTTCTACAGCTTCCGCTTCAGCCCTGAAATGACAAAGGAATTCAACGGCGATGACCGCTTTCTGCCCATTACCTACCTGAAGGAATGGGCCGTGGTGCGCGACGTGGCGGAGAAATCCGGAACGCCCTACAACAAGGCGGCTTACGACGCTGAAACAAAGCGGGAAGCCGAAGCTCTTGCCAAGAAGCAGCAGCAACCCGCACCGCCCGCTACAGCTCCAGCCCAGCCAAAACCGTGAGGACCATCATGATCACCAGAACGCTTCTGGCCGCTGCGGCGGCCTCTCTGCTCTCGACCACCGTAATGGCGCAGGACACCTGCACCAACCGGGGGCAACTCGACACGATCTACTGTGACGCCAACAATGATCTGGTGGCCGATGTGCCGACCGATCCGGCCAAGCAGAAAGATCCGTCCACGCTGATCTTCGCATGGTCGCCGACAGAAAATCCGGCGGTTTACAAGAATATCTACGACCCGATCATCGCGCATATGACAACGTGCACCGGAAAGCGCGTGGTGTTTTTCAACGTCCACTCCAACTCCGCCCAGATCGAGGCGCAGCGCGCCGGGCGCCTGCATATCGCGCTTTATGCAACGGGCGCCATCGGGTTCGCCGTGAACATGGCGGGCGGCGTGCCGTTCGTCGGCATGGGCAACGCGCAGGGGATCGGCGGCTATCAGGTTTTCGCCATCGTCAAGGCGGACAGCCCCTACAAGACGCTGGCCGATCTCAAGGGCAAGAAGGTGGCCCATGTCTCGCCGTCGTCGAATTCGGGCAATCTCGCGCCCCGCGTTTACTTTGCCGAACAGGGCCTGAAGCCGGATGAGGATTACAAGCCGCTGATGTCAGGCGGGCACGACAAGTCGATCCTTGGTGTCAGCCTGGGCGATTATGATGCCGCCGCCGTCGCCTCCGACCT
>CAXTUM010000263.1:0-4834 GCA_964247205.1 uncultured Beijerinckiaceae bacterium | reverse complement strand
CCCTGCGCCACCAGCTTCTCGATCTGGAATTGCTCGAAGGTTCTTTTGGCTTCGCCGAAAGCGACATAGACAAGCAGCACCACGGACATCAGCGCCACGATGAGCATGGCGAGGGCATCAATGCCACGCCGTTCCTGCGGCAGACGGACGGGAGTTTTCTCGGGCGTGGTGGCTTGCATGGTAGGCACCTTCACAGCAATCGCGTCAGGCGATCAGCGGAACCGCGCCGTTCGCTCAGGAGAACATCGATCCGGTCGGCAAAGATCGACAGGATCAGGTCGTCATAGGTCATTCCCAGCTCGGGCAGGCCGATGCAGACAAGGCTGGTCACCCCGTTGCCCGGGGCTTTCAGGTCAGGCTTCGGATTGGCTTCCAGAACAAAGAGGTTGCCGTGGCGGTCGGCCCGCACGTCAAGGCGGATCAGCGTTTCGACGCCAAGCTCCGCGAAAACCTGACGGGCGAGAATTTCAAGCCGCGCAATGGTTTCCGCATCGTCCACAGGATCAAGCGGCCGCGCACGATCACCGGTGATCGGCTTCACATCCATCGACGTGAAGATTTTCTCGTCCGGATCAAGACAGCGCTCCAGAGGCGAGAACACGAAAGGCTCCGGCAGACGCTCGAGCTTGCCCTGCCGTGCGATCACGGGGCCGGCGATGGCGACACAGTATTCCTGACCGCCCAGATAGCGTTCGATCAGGACCTGGTTGCGTGTCACCTCGTAAACAGCGCGGACCGCATCGGCGATGTCCGAGCGCTCCTCGATGTAGGTCACGTGCAGGGAGGCGCGTCCCGAGACCGGCTTGACGATGAACGGCCCGCGGTAATCCCCGAAGGCCGCGAAGAAGCCGGGATCGGCGACGGGATCAGCAGCGCTCAGACCAGGCTGCCAGATATGGAAATCCGCCGTCGGAATGCCCGCAGCCCTGAGCTGCCGCTTGAAGATGTGCTTCTGGTCAAGGATACCGGCGATGATCGGATCATGGCCGATATAGGGAACCCCGAACATCTCCAGCATCGCTGGCGCATGAGCGACGGAACCCTGGCCCTGGACGCCGCCGCTGTTCAGCCACGCCAGATGCGACTGATGGGATTTCAGATGCTCGCCCAGACGCATGTCATCTGGCACCAGCACCACATCGCGGCAGCCAAGCCGCCCCATGGCGGCGGCAATGTCGCCGGCGACGGTCTCGTAGCTTTTCCACGACCGCGAATTGTTGCTCTGGTGAATGACGGCGCCTTCGACCGCCTTGTTGCCGCCGAAAACGACGGACATGCGCAGACGCCTGAGGATCTTCTCGATCTGACCTGACAATTCGAGATTCCGGCCGATCCTGCGGGGAGATTCGCAATCTGCCGGGGCAATCGCTTTATTTTGAAGCCGCTTCATCTTCGGTACTCGAACCAACCTGTTTCAATAGAATGCGCCGGGATGCGGTTGTATCCGCAAGGTCGCAAAATCTTGGTCAGGGATTGATCAGAACAAGCGCCAGCCGCACGGAACGGAAGGCCTGCAGGGCCGTCTATTCTGGATTGCGCGAATTCTTCTGAATCCCCTTCACGCAGCAACTTATCGGTGAAGATTGAAAAACCTGTTAAGACTGCGGGCTGTTAACCCAACTTCAGGTTGTCGTTTCAAGACTGGTTAACCGTCTCGCACCCGGCAGGCCTCCGCTCAGCCTGCATGCCCTTCGATCAGCGGCTTCTGGCGGACCAGTTCCCGCCCCATGAAGTCGATGAAAGCCCGGACACGCGCCGAATTCTTCAGATCCGGGTGGGTGAGGAGCCAAAGCGAAGAATCGAAGACCATGGGAGACCGCAGCAGCCGCATCAGGCCCGGCGTGCGATCGCCGATGAAACAGGGGGCAAAGCCGATGCCCAGACCCGCTTCAATCGCCTGTGACAGGCCCAGCACCGTATTCAGCTTGTAGAATATCTTGGATGGGCTGACGGCGCGCGCCATCCACCGGGCCGGTCCGATATTGCTGATCGCATCGCCAAAGCCAATCCACATCTGATCCGCGAGGTCGGAAGGATCATCCGTTTGCGGGATATCGCAGCCCTTGCTGCCGTACACCGACCAGGCGATGGATGCGATGCGGCGGCCCACCAGCGTTTCAGGCGGTTCCGCAGTGGCGCGGATCGCGACATCCGCATCGCGCCGCGAGAGGTTCAGTGCGCGGTTGTCGATCATGACATCCAGCTTGATCTCGGGATATTGCCTGCAGAATGCGCCGAACAGCGGCGTCGCCAGATGCGCCACGAGTGAATCGTTCGTGGTCACGCGCAACTCCCCCGATGGTTTCACGTCCCTCCCCGCCACACGGCGTTCGAAATCGGTGATGTCATCGAACATCCGTGTCGCCAGCATGACCATCTCTTCGCCGGCGGGTGTGGGCACATAGCCAGTACGCGCCCGCTCGAAGAGGCGGCTGCCAAGCTCCTGCTCCAGCGCATTCAGGCGGCGGAACACGGTCGAGTGATTGAGAGCCAGCACGTCACCGGCCCCCGCAAGAGACCCGGTCTCGGCAATTGCCTTGACCAAACGGAATTCATCCCAGGAAATATTCTGCATCGAAAACTACACTACACTCTTTGCGCAAGAGACAGAACCGGTGGTTGTATTTTGCCTTGAATATCTATGAACGGATACGAGTAAAAATGCGGGGTGCCGCCGCCCGGCGCAGCCGATCATTGATGGCTTCGCCAACACCGTCCGCAGGGATCGGCGCCGCCGCGATTGTGGCTGGATGATGGGCATCAAGATCTCTGAGGGCTGAAAAAAGGCGTGCGGCAGCTTGCAGCAGATTTGCCGTCGGGGAAAGATTTACAATGGGCCTGTAAGCAGGAAATTCTGGCAATTTGATGGTACCGAATGCAAGAATGGCGTCATCGGCATAAAATTCAGTCACGTTCATACGCACTGCTGCAAGCGGCGCATAATGAGATTCCAGCAGGCCCGGAGACCGAAGGGTCTCATCGGGTATCGTATGGTCAATTTCGCGTCCGAGAATATGCATGACTGATTCGCGGGAAAGCCCTCCGGGACGCAGCTGGACGGCCTTGCCGGAGATACAACTGATGATTGTTGATTCAAGCCCGACATCGCAGGCGCCTCCATCAATCACCACAGCCACCCTGTCACCGAGGTCGGCTATGACATCGCAGGCCGTGGTCGGGCTGATCCTCCCGGACAGGTTGGCGGACGGCGCGGCGACAGGCACTCCGGCCTGTGCAATCAAGGCGCGCGCAACAGGATGAGAGGGCACGCGCAGGGCGATGGTATCCAGACCCGCGCGCGCCAGATCAGACACGGCTGATGACTCCCTGAACGGAACGACCAGCGTCAGCGGACCCGGCCAGAATGCCTCCGCCAGCCTGAGAGCATCGGCATTGAACACCCCGTGCTCCAGCGCCTGCTCAAGGCTTGCTACATGGCTGATCAGGGGATTGAACGACGGCCTGCCCTTCGCAGCATAGATCGCCGCCACAGCCTCGCCTTGCGTGGCATCGGCCGCCAGGCCGTAGACTGTTTCCGTCGGCATCCCGACGAGATCGCCTGCATTCAGCAGCGACGCGGCAAAGGCAATATCCTCCGGCGCGGTTCCGATGATGCGGCCACGCGGCAAAATAGTGTCCTGTCCAAATTCGCGTGACATTGGTTTACATATGAACTATAGGATATTCTCGTTGCCCAGCGCGGTAGGTGAGGCTAGCGTCCATGGTCAAGCATAAAGAGATTTTATCAAGATCTGACGATCCGGGAGGGTGATCATGAGCTATACCGCGCCAGTCAAGGATATCGCCTTCATGATGCGCCATGTCGCCGGTCTGGCGCGGGGGCAGGCCGATGGCCTTTACGCCGATCTGGATGATGCCGCCACGGATGCCATTCTGGAAGAAGCGGGCAAATTTGCCGAAGCGCGCCTCGCTCCGCTGAACTGGCCGGGCGACCGCGCCGGAGCCAGGATCGAGAACGGCAGTGTGAAAACCGCGCCGGGCTGGAAAGAGGCCTATACGGACTGGGCAGCGTCAGGCTGGCTGGCGCTTCCGGCGCTGGAGGCCTTCGGCGGCCAGGGCCTGCCGATCCTGCTGAACTCGGCCTGCACCGAAATCTGGAATGCTGCCAACCTTGCCTTCGCCCTGAATCCGTTGCTGACCATGGGCGCCATTGAGGCGCTGACCGCCCATGGCTCGAAAGACCTTCAGGAGCGTTATCTCGGCAAGCTCGTTTCGGGCGAATGGACCGGCACCATGAACCTGACGGAGCCGCAGGCAGGTTCTGATCTGGCGGCGCTGCGCACCAAGGCTGATCCGGTCGGCGATGGCAGCTACAAGATCACGGGCCAGAAAATCTACATCACCTACGGCGATCACGACATGACGGACAACATCGTCCATCTCGTCCTCGCCCGCCTGCCCGATGCGCCTGCCGGAACGCGCGGCATCTCGCTCTTTCTCGTGCCCAAGGTGATGCCGGACGGGAGCATCAACGATGTGCGCTGCCATTCCATCGAGCACAAACTCGGCATCCACGCCTCGCCGACCTGCACCATGGTCTTCGGCGACAAGGGCGGCGCCGTTGGCTGGCTCATCGGCGAGGAGAACAAGGGTCTGGCCTGCATGTTCACGATGATGAACAACGCGCGCCTCAATGTTGCGATCCAGGGCGTCGCCATCGCCGACCGGGCCTATCAGCAGGCTCTGTCATTCGCGCAGGAGCGCCGTCAGGGGAAAGCGCCGGGCAGCACGTCGCAGGGCATGAGCCCGATCATCGAACACCCCGATGTGAAACGCATGCTGATTGACATGCGGTCCAAGACAGCCGCGGCCC
>CAXTUM010000262.1:0-4836 GCA_964247205.1 uncultured Beijerinckiaceae bacterium | reverse complement strand
TGCCCTCACCCGTCTCGGCTTCGCCTCGCCACCCTCTCCCGCGAGCGGGAGAGGGGAGGAAACGGTCCAACCCGGCAAAATCTGCCGCTCCACCCATCCCCGCCCGTCCCTATTTGCCGGAGCATCGTGGTAAACAGAGTTTTACCCGTTGAAATCGCTCAATAATTTTTCTGGCACGCCGCCTGCAAACACTCTGTCACCGGGGCGTGTTTCAGGTGCCTGCGTACGCGCCCCGAACTGATCCAGCAGGCCATGAGGAAAGCGTATCATGGGTATCTTCGGCGCAATGACCACGGCGGTCTCTGGCCTCAAGGCACAGTCCTATGCGATGGAGAACATCTCCGGCAACATCGCGAACTCGCGGACCACCGGCTTCAAGCGCGTGGATACGAATTTCGTGGATTTGATCCCGGACAGGCCTGCGGGGCAGGAGCAGGCGGGCTCGGTGCAGGGGCGTTCGCTGGCGACCAACACGATCCAGGGTGATCTCAACACGACCGGGGTTGGCGAGAATATTGCAATCAATGGCGAAGGCTTCTTCGTGGTGCGCGAGAGCACCGGCTTTGCGGGTGGACAGCCGACGTTCGGCGGCATCGACGTTTATACAAGGCGCGGCGATTTCGAGCGCGACAAGAACGGCTATCTCGTCAACGGCGCAGGTTATTTTCTGAAAGGGATTCCGCTCGATCCGGCAACGGGGTCACTGATTGGCTCCAATCCTCAGCTGGTCAAGATCAATCGCAACAACATCCCGCCAAAAGAGACGGCCAACATTGAGTATGCAGCGCAGTTGCCGAGCACGCCGCTGACCAACTATCAGGTGCAAACGAGCACCCAGCTCAATGCTGCAAACGGCTTGATGACCGCAGGAACCGTCTACGCCGCCGGTGCAAACCCGACGACAATCACTGGCGCAGAAAGTTCAAATTTCATCGACAGGACGATTGCGGGCAGCTCGGTCAATATCTTCAACCAACAGGGTAATTCCAAACCGCTCAATCTCCGCTGGGGTAAGGTAGCCAATTCGGTTGTCGGCCCTCCGGTTGTTGACGAACAATGGAATCTCTACTTCCAGAACGATACCGCCGCCGGCCCGGCTGCAACGGCTTGGATGCAGATTGGTGGAACAGTGAGCTTCGACAGCTATGGAAAACCCTTAACGCCGACGTCTGTCACCATTCCGGCGTTTACGCTCGATGGTACTCCATACAGTCCTATAACCCTCAATATGGCCAACCTGACAGCCAATCCTCCCAATGACGCGAACGGGAACAGGTCGACAGCGAAAGTGACCCTCGTTTCACCAGATGGCTACGGCACCGGCGAATTCATCTCGACTTCCATCGACCAGTCGGGCCGCGTCGTCGGCAACTACTCGAACGGGCAGGTCGTCGGCCTCGCCCAGATTGTGCTGGCAAGGTTCAACGCGCCAAATGACCTGAAGCGCGGCGATGGCGGCGTCTTTTCTGCCACACTCGAATCCGGCCAGCCGATCATCGATCAGGCGGGCAGCAATGTGCAGGGCGGCACGGTGGAGAACTCCAACACCGACATCGCCGATGAATTCTCGAAGATGATCGTCACGCAGCAGGCCTATTCGGCCAACACAAGGGTGATATCGACATCGTCCGACATGCTGCGGGATGTGATCAACATCATACGCTGACGGATGATGGCCAAGAGTTTTGCGTAACCAGGGGTAGCCCGCCATGGGTTTGTCAACGGCACTCAATTCTTCCCTATCGGGTTTGCGGATCACGCAGTCCCAGATGGAAGTTGTCTCGCAGAATATCGCGAATGTGGATTCCGTCGGCTATAGCCGCCGCAAGCTCAACGTCGTCCAGAATCTGTCGGGAGCGACCACTTCGGGCGTCCGGAATGCGGGCATCCAGCGCCAGCTTGATGCGCTGGTGCAAAAGCAACTGCGCACCGAAACCTCCGGAGCTGCCTTCACCGATGTGAAAGCGCGCTACGGCGAACAGCTGGACCGCCTGTTCGGCGAGCCCGGCAAGGCCGGTTCGCTGGACAGCATCGTCAATTCCTTTGCCTCCGCCTTGCAGACGCTGACCACCAATCCATCGGATTTCACGGCGCGGGCGCAGGTCATATCCAATGCCCAGCAGCTGGCGGGCCAGCTGAACGGTTTGACGGGGGATATCCAGACGCTGCGCAACAATGCCGAAACAAACATCTCCGCCGGTGTGACGCGCGTCAACGAACTGCTCCAGAATATCAAAGGTGTTGACAGCAAGCTTTTCGGCGAGGGCGTTACCAGCGCCAATTCGGCGGGCCTGCTGGATGAGCGCGACCGCATGATCAATGAGCTTTCCGGGCTCATCGAGGTCAATGTAACGACCCAGAGCAACGGCAGCATCAACATCTTCACGAACGGTGGCCTGCAGCTCTACGGCCCGGGCACGTCTGTCCAACTGACATTCGATGCGCGGTCCGGCATCGAGTCCAACGATCTTTTCACGAGCAATCCCGCAACACGCGGTGTGGGCACCATCCGCATTGCGACGGCCACCGGCACCGGTGCGGACCTGATCGCCGGCGGCCTCTTCCGCTCTGGTTCCATCGGTGCTGAAATCGACATGCGCGACAAGGTGCTGGTTGAGGCGCAGACGCAGCTGGATGATCTGGCGGCTGGGCTTGCCGCGTCGCTGGGTGACCGCAACCCGACGACATCGGTGACCACGGGTGTGAACGCCGGGTTTGACGTGGCGCTTGCCGATGTGCTGGTTCCTGGCAATCTCGCTATGAAGGCGGGCAACACGCTTTCTATCGAGGTGAATACGCCGACGGGTCCGAAGCGGTTCCAGTTCATTGCGACAGACGGCACGGCTCCCAACCCCATTCCGACCTCGGAAGGCGAAGGCGGGGCGTCGATCATCCGGTTTGACCGCAGCACGGGTTTTGCCGGTCTTCAGGCCGCTGTTGCCGGTGCGCTTGGCGGTGGCTTTACCGTGTCGCTTCAGCCCGGCAATGTGCTGCGCGTGGTGGACGCAGGCGGCGGCAATACGGTGACGGATACCCGCGCCAGCTTCTCGACCTCCGGTCTCACCGGAGAAGGCCCCGAGCTGCAGATGTTCGTGGATGCCGCCGCTGGCAATGTCCCCTATACAGGATCGCTGGACGGGCTGAACCCGCAGAAGCGCGGCTTTGCCGGCCGCATCGGCGTCAATGGCAACCTGATCGCGGATACCTCGAAGCTCGTGGTGTACAACACCACGCCGGGCTCCGTGACGCCGCAGGGCGACAGCACGCGGCCTCGTTTGCTGATGGACCGGCTGAGCAACGCCCAGCGCAGCTTTTCTGCTGGTTCCGGCATCGGCGATACGGCCAATGGTATCCGCACGAGCGTCACGCAGTTCGCGCGCCGCGTGGTGGAGGATCAGGGCGCCAATGCAACCCAGGCGCTGAATATCGACGATGGACAAAAGCTCGTGCTGCGCTCGGTCGAGGCGCGCTTTTCCGAAACATCGGGCGTTTCGATCGATCAGGAAATGTCGGATCTCGTGCAGATCCAGAACGCCTATGCCGCCAATGCCCGCGTCATCGGCGCGGTGAAAGAGCTGTTCGATACACTCCTGAGAATCGGAGCCTGAGCATGACGATTTCTCCCCTTGCACCCGGTGCTTTTCGCTCCACCAATGCGGCCAGCTTGCTGACCAGCATGCGGATATCGCTGGATGACCTGCAGCGCCAGCTTGCGACCGGCGAAAAGTCCCAGACATTTGGCGGCCTTGGTTCGGCGCGCATCAGTTCGCTCAACTTGCGGGCCAAGCTTTCCGAGGTGGAGGGCTATCAGTCGACGATCATTACGTCTCAAACCCGCGCCAAACTGATGGACGGAAATCTCAATCAGCTGAGTTCGATCAGCAATACGATAAGCTCCTTCACATATTTGCCTCAGTACAACCCGGACAGCACGGGCAAAACATTGATCCAGAAGACCGTAAGTGATCGTTTCAATGAGGCGGTTGATCATCTTAATCTGCAGGTCGACGGAAACTACTACTTCTCGGGCCGCAGCACGGACGTCCGACCTGTTCAGGATGCGCAGACCATCCTCAATGGCGATGCCGCCGGGCGCGCGGGTGTCACGCAGATAATCACCGAGCGCAAGGCGGCGGATTACGGCGTTGCGGCGAGCGCCGGGCGCGTCACGCGCGGCGGTGCTGGCGCCAATGCCTCGCTGACCGAGGATGGCGCGCATCCTTTCGGGTTCAAGCTGACCGCGGCGTCCTCCACGTCGGGCGGCATCAGCGCTGCGCTGACAGCTGGACCGCCTGCCGATATCACCTTCAACGTTGCCGCTAACCCTGTTGATGGCGAGCAGGTGCGGTTTGAACTGACAATGGCGGACGGCACGAAACAATCCGTGGCATTGACGGCCAGGGCAACGCTGACTCCGGCTGCCAGCGCAGGCGAATTCCTGATCGACGTTACTCCCGCCGCCACCGCAGGCAACCTCCGCGCTGCGCTCGGCCTGGCGCTCGACCGCGAGGCCACGACGACCTTGCCCTCAGCGTCCGCCAAGGCCGCAGCGGACGCCTTCTTCGCGGGGTCTATCAACAGCCCGCCGTTGCGCGTCTCCGGTCCTCCGGCAACCGCGACAGCTCTCGTCGCGGGCACGGCGGCCAATACCGTGATCTGGTATCAGGGCGATGATCAAGCCCCGTCGGCCCGGCTGACGCAGCAGGCGAAGGTAGACACGTCGCTGACCGTGGGTGTCGGCGCGCAGGCCAACGAGGAGGGGATCCGCCGGTTGATGGCGAGCCTTTCGGTGTTCGTGACCGAGACTTTCAGTCCGTCCAATCCGAATGACCAGGG
>CAXTUM010000261.1:0-4856 GCA_964247205.1 uncultured Beijerinckiaceae bacterium | reverse complement strand
GGCCGATCCAGCCTCCACATTATACACCAGCTTCTTCGCATCGCTGAAATAGAGCACCCAGGCGCCGCCGGTCCACCAGGCGATCATCAGCCACACAAAGTGCTTGGTGATCTTCAAGCCCCAGATCTTCGCATCCCATGGGCCTGCATCACGCTTCATCCGGTCACGGCGGTCGCCTTCAATCAGCCGTTCGACTTGCAGGAAAAGGT
Source organism: uncultured Beijerinckiaceae bacterium (assembly GCA_964247205.1). GTDB lineage: Bacteria > Pseudomonadota > Alphaproteobacteria > Rhizobiales > Beijerinckiaceae > JADCCX01. Next base: position 4,647 of record CAXTUM010000261.1, on the reverse strand, counting down.
CGGACCAGACCGTCTGCGGGCAGGTGTACCCGCACCAGATGCGGCCAGCGACAGCGTTCATCAGAAAGAGCCCGACTGCGGCGAGGATCAGCAGGCCGGTGAGATAGTAGAATTCCTGCGGCCAGATCTCGATGAAGAAGAAGTAGAACCGCATCCGCTCGAAATCGAGCAGAACCGCCTGGTTCGGCAGATTGGGCCCACGCTCCCAGCGGACGAACGGAAGAAAATAGTAGATACCCAGCGTGACAATCAGGACCGCCCATTTGATGCGGCGGTAGGCGCCGGAAACCTTCTGCGGATAGACCTTCGGTGACGGTGCGAAGAAGGGAATATCCGCATGGGCTTCCGGCGCAGTCATTGCCCCCCGCCCAGGCTGTGAACGTAGACCGTCAGCGCCTTGATCGTCACCGGATCGAGCCTGTCTTTCCAGGCAGGCATCACGCCACCCCGGCTGTACGTGATCGTCTCTGTTACGGACTTGATATCGGAGCCGTATAGCCAGATCGGATCGGTCAGGTTGGGGGACCCCAGCTCCTGGTTGCCCTTGCCAGCTTCGCCGTGGCACACTGCGCAATTGGCGGCGAAAAGTTCCTTGCCCTGATCAAGCTTCGCGCCTGGCTCCGTCGGCAGAGCGGAGAGACTGCGGACGAAATTGGCAACGGCGTTGATCTCGGCGGGTTTGAGGACTCCGTCCTTGCCGCCGAACGCCGGCATCTGGGAGATTCGAGTATCGTTATTGGCGGTCCAGCGGATCCCATTCAACAGGGTGGTGTGAATCTGGTCCAGCGTACCGCCCCAGATCCAGTCATCGTCGTTGAGGTTGGGGTATCCGCCCTTGGCTCCACCTCCGCCAAGGCCATGGCACGCCGAGCAATTGTCACCAAACGCGGCCTTGCCGCGCGCCATGGCGATGCGGAAAAGGTCAGGATTGTTCTTGATATCCTGGAGAGACGCCGTCGCAAGGCCGGCCGCCATGACTGAGCGTTGCTTGCCAAGAGTGTCGAGTTCAACGGCGACATCGGCACGGGACGAGTAACCAAGAACACCACGGGTGTTACCTGACACGAGCGGCCAGGCGGGATAGAGCACCCAGTAGCCGACGGCCCATGCAATGCACAGATAGAGCGTCCAGAGCCACCAGCGCGGCATGGGCGTTTCCAGCTCGCGAATGCCATCCCATTCATGGCCCGTGGTGGCCGTACCCGTGACTTCGTCGATATGGTTGTTCTTTTCGGTGTCCATGACGATGTCTCAGTCTTCCCGCAACGGCATGGCGGCGGCTTCATCAAACCTGGCCTTGTTGGACGGCCAGAATGCGTAGAGCGCCATGCCGCCGAAAATGGCCATGAAATAAAGAAGGCCGGCGGATTGGGCGACATGCGCCAGGAATGCGTAGGTTTCTGTCATGATAACGCCCTCAGCGCAGGTTGGCCTTGTTGTCGTAGAGCTTGATATCGACCAGGGTCCCAAGCACCTGGAGATAGGCGATGAGCGCATCCGCCTCCGTGATTGCCTTTGCGTTGCCATCGAAGTTGCGGACCTGGGCCTTGGGGTAGCGCTTCAGGAAGTTGTCGGCCTCCGGATCATCCGGATTCACCTGCGCCCTGGCGTCGATGACAGCCTTCTCGATCTGCTCCTGCGTGTAGGGCACGCCCACGGCACGGTTGGCGCGCATGTGATCGGTGATGGCAGGCAGATTGACCTCCTGCGAAGCCAGATGCGCGTAGGACGGCATGATCGACTGCGGCACCAGCGCGCGCGGATCATTCAGATGTGCGAGCTGCCACTCGTCGGAGTATTTACCCCCGATACGCGCGAGGTCCGGCCCGGTGCGCTTCGAACCCCACTGGAACGGGTGGTCGTACATGCTCTCGGCAGCCAGCGAATAATGGCCGTAACGCTCCACCTCGTCACGCAGCGGGCGGATCATCTGGCTGTGGCAGTTGTAGCAGCCCTCGCGCACGTAGATCGCGCGCCCTGCGAGCTCCAGCGGAGAATAGGGCCGCATGCCCTCCACCTTCTCGATGGTGCTCTTGAGGTAGAACAGCGGCGCGATCTCGACGAGGCCGCCGATGGAGACGACAAGCAGGATGCCGAGGACAAGGAAGATCGAATTCGTCTCGATCAGCTTGTGTTTCTTCCAGAGGGACATTGTGGTCTCGTCAGGCAGGTGTGAGGAAGAGGCGGGTGATCATTCGGCAGGCACCAGATTGGCCTGCGGTGTTGTCTCAGCCCTCAGCTGCTCCCCGATTGTGATTGTCTTCCAGACGTTGAAGACCATCACGAGCGCGCCGGTGAGGAAAAGCGCACCGCCCGTGGCGCGGATCACGTAGAACGGCTTCATGGCGGCGACCGTCTCGATGAAGGAATATTCGAGGAAGCCGAGCTGGGTGTAGGCGCGCCACATCAGGCCCTGCAGGATGCCGGAGACCCACATCGCGGTGATGTAGAGAACGATGCCCAGGGTGGCCAACCAGAAGTGCCAGTTCACGAGGCGCAGCGACCACATTTCCCTGCGGTTCCACAGCCAAGGCACGAGGCAGTAGATTGCGCCGAAGGAGACGAAAGCATTCCAGCCGAGCGCGCCCGAATGCACATGCCCGATCGTCCAGTCGGTATAATGCGAGAGCGAGTTGACGGCCTTGATCGACATCAGCGGGCCCTCGAAGGTCGCCATGCCGTAGAAGGCCACGGAGACGACCAGCATGCGCAGCACAGGGTCCGTCCGCAGCTTGTCCCATGCGCCCGACAGCGTCATCAGCCCGTTGATCATGCCGCCCCAGGAGGGCATCCACAGCATGATCGAGAAGGTCATGCCCAGCGTCTGCGCCCAGTCCGGCAGCGCGGTGTAATGCAGGTGGTGGGGGCCAGCCCAGATATAGAGGAAGATCACCGACCAGAAATGCACGATGGAGAGCCGGTAGGAGTAGACAGGCCGTTCCGCGCGTTTGGGAATGAAATAGTACATGATGGCGAGGAAGCCCGCCGTGAGGAAGAAGCCCACCGCGTTGTGGCCATACCACCACTGGAACATCGCATCCTGCACGCCGCCCCAGATGATGTAGCTCTTGGAGGAGTAGAGCGACACCGGCACGGCAATGTTGTTGCCGACATGCAGCATCGCCACCGTGACGATGAAGGCGAGATAGAACCAGTTCGCCACATAGATATGCGGCTCCCTGCGCTTCCACAGCGTGGCGAGGAAGACCAGCAGATAGGTCACCCAGACAATGGTCAGCCAGATGTCGGCGTACCACTCCGGCTCGGCGTATTCCTTGCTCTGGGTGATGCCGAGCAGGTAGCCCGTGCCAGCGATGACGATGAAGACCTGATAACCCCAGAAGACGAACCAGGGCGCAAGATCACCCGCGAGGCGCGCACGGCATGTCCGCTGCACCACATAGAACGAGGTGGAGAGGAGCACGTTTCCGCCGAATGCGAATATCACGGCTGATGTGTGCAATGGCCGGAGTCTGCCGAAGGCAAGCCATGGAAGGTCGAAATTGAAGACTGGAAACGCCAGCTGCAAGGCCAGGATCAGGCCGACCGTGAATCCGGCAATGCCCCAGAACAGGCTGGCGATGACGCCAAAACGGACGATGTCGAAATTGTAGTTCGGCTTGCCATCGATTTCCTGTGGAGGAGCTTCGGCGGGGCGGTCAAAATACCGGTCGAAGATCTTGAAGATCGCGGCCGCGCAGGCGGCGGCTCCCAGGAAAGCATGGAAAGCGAATTCGGGCTCCTCGGTGCGCGCCGCGACAAGCAGGCAGACAAACCCCAGGGCGGCGAAGAACAGCGGCAGCAGCATTTCCGGGATCGTCATGGACTTCCCGTTGGGCGGGACTGCTGCTGTTTGCATAGTGCTTCTCGCGGATGCAGCTCGACCTGCGAGCGTGTTGCCTTGGGAAACGACAATGTACGCCACGAGCAAGGGCAACATTGATCTGTGTCAAGCGATCACCGGCCAAGCGCCAGTTCCAGGCTGTCGCCCAGGCTGCCTCAAATGGTATTTTCCCGGCTCTTCCATGGGGTGAATTCATAAGGCGAGGGGTATGTGAGGGGCACGACCGGGAGACCTGCGCCATCGGCAATTCACGTTTCGCAGGAGAGTCCGGTTTGCGGATGCGAATGTGCTGCTCCGGCTGGCTGCACCAGCTCGGCATCAGACGCCAACCTTGGCCGAAACGGCAAGAAGGCCAGCCGCGTGTCTGCGGATAAATGCGGATCGTTTTTGCGCGGCAGACCCGTCCGCCGCCTGATCTCCCGGATCGGCATCCCTTCGCGGAAATGCCCGCGCCTGGGCAAAGCTCAGAACATGGGTCAAATCTCGGCGGAAACTCGCACGCTGCCCGGGTCGTTTCTCAATGCAAATCAATACTTCAGAGCGTTTTGAACAAGCGACTTCAGCAGTTCATTGATGTTCTGGGTTGCAAGGGAGCTTGGGCGATTGGTCGGTCTCGCGAGGGCAATCGGACGGCGCAGATTGGGATCGACGATGCGCCGTGCCGTGAGCCGCCCCAGGGATATCTCTTCCCGGCAGGCCGCCTGCGGAAGGATGGTGTGCAATTCCCCTTCGATGGCCAGACGCTTCAGGTGCGGCAAGGAGTCGATCTCGACAGCGATATTGAGCGCAGTCCTGGTCGCGAG
>CAXTUM010000260.1:0-4888 GCA_964247205.1 uncultured Beijerinckiaceae bacterium | reverse complement strand
CCTCGTCAGCGCATAGTATGGCCCCTTACCCACATGCAGATCATCGAACCGCTCGATGATGCGGGGATGCGGCGCTTCCATCACCACGAACACGCCGGGCGCCACGCCTTTGGCGATGGAGAAATCCACCACGCCCTTGCGCGACAGGATGCCGCCCTCGCCCTTCGGTTTGAAATAATTCTGCAATTCATGCAGCGGCGCTGCCGGGCCATGCATGCCTGGAACATCCGGCGAGAGCCCGGCGGCATTGCCGATGCAGGTCATCTCGACCGCCGTCTTCGAGCCATCGACGAATTCCACCAGCATGCGCGGGTTCATGTTCCGGGCGACCGCCTCGGCGCGGTAATCATCCGGCATCGCATCTGTCTTGAAGGCATTATTCTTGCCCTTGCCCGCCGCAACGATGCCGTAGCCCAGCGTGCGGGCGAAGCGGATCAATTCCATGGTCGAACTCGGCTCGTCGCCTGCGCCCAGCGTGTAGACCACGCCCTTGCGCCGGGCCTGCGCCGCCAGCCACGCACCGATGGTGATATCGGCCTCCACGTTCATCATCACCATATGTTTGCCCGCGGCAATCGCTGCCGTCGCCACCTCGGCACCCGCATTGGGGCGACCCGTAGCATCGATGATCACATCCACTTCCGGGATCTGGCAGACGCTGTCGATGCGGGTCATCGCCGCAAGGTCACCGCGCCGGATGGCAACCCTTGCCTCGGTAACAGTCGAGACAATGCAGGGTTTGTGATGCGTGCCGCCCATCTTCACAGCAGCCGCGACATTCTCGGGCCGCGTCGCAGCGACAGCCACCACAATGATGCCCTGCATAAGGCTGGTCTGCACCAGAATATCTGTCCCCATCTGCCCGCAACCGATCAGGCCAATTCGCACGGGTTTGCCCCGGCGCTGGCGCAGATGAAGCGCTTCCTCGAGATTGGGGCGGAGAAGGGTCTTGGCTGTCACGTCAGATCATTCCGTTGCGCCGGGAGTGTCGCATGGCTGGCGAGGACAAGGCATGCGGGCGAATGCTTAGCCCTGCTCCCGCAAAAGCCGCCGGATCACCTTGCCCGTGGTCGTCAGCGGCAGTTCGCCGATAAAGGATATTTCACGCGGATACTCATGCGCCGACAGCCGCGTCTTGACAAAATCGCGGATGCTGGTCTTCAGCGCCTCGCTCTCGGCGTAGCCCGGCTTCAGCACCACGAACGCTTTCACAATCTCGGTGCGCAGGGCATCCGGCTTGCCCACGGCAGCGACCAGCAGAACAGCCTCGTGCTGGATCAGGCAATCCTCGATCTCGCCAGGCCCGATGCGATAGCCCGAGGAGGTGATGACATCATCGTCACGCCCTACAAAATGGAGATAGCCATCCGTATCGATCTGGCCCTGATCGCCTGTTGTCATCCAGTCGCCGATAAACTTTTTCTCCGTCGCCTCAGGGTTGTTCCAGTAGGCAAGGAACATCACGGGGTCTGGCCGCTTTACCGCGACTTGCCCCAGTTCGCCCGGTTCGCAGAACGAACCATCCTCGCGGATCACGCGTACGTCATGGCCCGGCACAGGCTTGCCCATGCTTCCGGGACGAGAGACACCAATCGAAGCCGCCGAGGCCACGACGAGGTTGCATTCGGTCTGGCCATAGAATTCGTTGATACGCATGCCGAGCGCCTCGCGGCCCCAGGCGAATGTTTCCTCGCCGAGCGCTTCGCCGCCCGACGCCAGCGTGCGCAGGCCCAGCGTATAGCGCTCGCGCGGACGCGGCACCTGACGCAGCATGCGCAAGGCGGTCGGCGGCACGAAGGTATTGCGGACGTTGTGTGTGGCGATGAGGTTCAATGCCTCTTCCGGATCGAATTTCTCGAACTTGCGCGCCACGACAGGCACACCGAAATGCAGGCCCGGCAGCAGGATGTTAAGCAGGCCCCCAGCCCAGGCCCAGTCCGCCGGAGTCCACAGCCGGTCACCCTCCTGCGGCAGGAATTCATGCGGCATCTGCACGCCCGGCAGGTGGCCGAGCAGCACGCGATGGCCATGCAGCGCACCCTTGGGATTGCCCGTGGTGCCTGAGGTGTAGATCATCATGGCGGGATCATCGGCCAGGGTGTCGGCGGTGGTGAAATCGGGGGATGCGGCGGCGATAATGTCGCCGAAGCCAAGGGCTGCACCGTCCGGCCCGTCGGTTGAGATGAGTAGCTTCGGTGGAGGGGCATCGGAGCGCCGCACCTTTGCCAGTCCTGCCGCATTGGTGATAAGCGCCGCCGCGCCTGAGTCCTTGAGCCGGTAACTGATCGCATCGACACCGAAAAGATTGGCCAGCGGCACCGCAATCGCACCCAGCTTGTAGACCGCCATATGCGCCACCGGCACCGTTCTGCCCTGCGGCAGCATGATCGCCACGCGCTCGCCCGGCTGGATACCGTGCGCCGCCAGCGCATTGGCCAGGCGATTGGCCTGATCCTGCATCGCAGCGAAAGTCAGCGTCTCGACCGCCCCCGAGGGCTGCACATCGATCACGGCGACGCGGTCCGGCGCGGCCATGGCCCAGTTGTCGCAGCACGTGGTGGCGATGTTGTAGCGCTCCGGGATCACCCAGCGGAAGCGGGCGAGGAGGTCATCGTAAGTGGCGGCGGGCTTGAGCATGGGCTGCTTCTTAACCCTTCTCCCCTTGCGGGAGAAGGTGTCATGCGAAGCATGACGGATGAGGGGTCGCGCAGATTTCTCAGAACCGTGCAATCCCTCATCCGGTCGGCATCCGCCGACCGCCTTTCCCGCAAGGGGAGAAGGGAAGAGGGGCAGTCTATCCCCCGAACCCGCTCCGCTTCGACCAGCCCGTCGTGCGCGCCTCGATGAAATCGACGATCACCACGAGGAACACGCCCAGCACCGCCAGCACGATCAGCGCGGCGAAGATCAGCGGCACATTGAAATCGGCGGACGCCCGCGTGATCAGGTTGCCGATGCCTAGGTTGGATGCGTTCTGCTCGCCGATGACGCAGCCGACGTAGGCCAGCGTGATCGCCACCTTCAGAGCGCCGAAGAAATATGGCAGAGAACGCGGAATGCCGACCTTCCACATGATGTCGAAGCGCGAGGCACCGAGCGCATTCATCACGTCCTCGGTTTCGGGCTCGATGGTGGCCAGCCCCGTCGCCACATTCACCACGATGGGAAAGAACGAGATGACAAACGCCGTGATAACCGGCGGTTGCCAGCCGACGCCGAACCAGAACACGAGGATGGGAACGACCGCAACCTTGGGTATGGAATTGAACCCCACCAGCAGCGGATTGAGCCCGGCATAGAGAAAGCGGGACGAGCCAACCAGCAAGCCCAGAAACAGCCCGAAAACGATGGACATGGCGAAACCCAGCATGGTCATCCAGAGCGTGTGGCCTGCGTTCCGCATCAGCGGCCAGAAATACTGGTTCATCGCGCCGAACACGGCGGAAGGCGCGGGCAGCTTGAATTGCGAAACGCTGAAGACGACGCAGATCAGTTCCCACAGGACAAAAAAACCGATGGTGAAGGCGACCGGGGCGAGGCGGAGCGAAAGAGGTGTGGTCACGCTGCCGTCCTCGCGTCCTTGATCAGCGCGCGCAGGTCGTGCACCACATCGGAGAACGCCTGCGTGTAGGTGATCTCCAGATCGCGCGGACGCGGGAAATCGACCACCCTTTCCGCCACGATGCGTCCGGGCCGCGCGCTCATGCAGAAGATGCGGTCGCCCAGAAAAACGGCTTCCCGCAGGTCATGAGTCACCAGCACGACCGTGAATTTCTTCAGCTGATGCAGGTCGCGGATCACGCACCACAGTTCCTCGCGCGTGAATGCATCAAGCGCGCCGAATGGCTCGTCCAGCATCAGGAGCTTCGGATCATGGATCAGTGACCGGCAGAGCGAGGCCCGCTGCTGCATGCCGCCCGAAAGCTGCCAGGGAAATTTCTGACCCATGCCCTTGAGGCCGACCGTGGTGAGCAGCGCCTCGGCCTTCTCCACATATTCCGCCTTGTTCGAGCGCAGGCGCGAGCGGTGCGGCTCGACGATCTCCAGCGGCAGCATGATGTTGTCAAGAACGGTGCGCCACGGCAGCATCACCGGATTCTGGAAGGCCATTCCCGCGATCTTGACCGGCTTGGCCACCTTCGCCCCGTCAACAACAATATTGCCCTTCTGCGGAAACTGCAGCCCGGTCGCCAGCTTCATCAGCGTGGACTTGCCGCACCCTGACGGGCCGACAACGGCGGAAAATTCGCCCTCGTTGACCTTGATGGTCAGGCCCTCGACCGCCAGCGTGGCAGAGGCCCCGGCCTGTCCGCCGTAGGTGTGGGTGACGTCGGTGAGTTCGATGAAGGGCATGGGATATCGCCGGGTGATCCCTTCTCCCCTTGCGGGAGAAGGTGTCATGCGGAACGCATGACGGATGAGGGATATTGCGAAGCAAGTCTTGAGAAGTGTCCGGAAGCTCTGCTTTCGCAAGGCTCGCTGCGCGATACCCCTCATCCGACCTTCTCCCGCAAGGGGAGAAGGAAACGAGATCAATCCAGCTTGCGCTCCGCCGCTGTCGGCAGGAACGTATCCACGAACGCCGCACCAGCCTTCGCCTTGTCCTTGTACTGGAACGTCAGGCCGATCTGGTCCAGCGCCGCCGCCCAGCGCGCGGCATCAATGCCGCCAAAGCCGTTGGCCTTCACCCAGGGCGTCGTCACGTTCATGTCGAGCGTCATCTTCAGGCGCTCGAGCTCCACGTCGCGCTTGGCGACGTCGTTGCGCTTGATCACGCTGTCAATGGCGCCGTCCGGGTTCTTCACAACGTCCTTGACCGAACGGTTGACCGCGCGGAGGAACTTGCGGACGGTCTCGGGGTTCTCGGCCATCATCCTGGGCGAGACCA
>CAXTUM010000259.1:0-4900 GCA_964247205.1 uncultured Beijerinckiaceae bacterium | reverse complement strand
CGGCAAGACCGATGTATCCGATCACGTGATCCGCCGCACGATGGAGGAACTGATGGCGACTGCAGTCGAGCAGATCAAGGCTGGATCGTAACCCGTTTCCACTGATCCTATTCATCCAGCAATTTCATAAGGCCCGGATCATTTCCGGGCTTTTGTTTTTGCGAGACCGGGTTAGGTTGTCTGACAACTTCACCATTCAAGCTGCAGGATTTCTCCCATGACCCATATCGCCGCCGCCTTCGCCGCGCGTATCCGCTCCGGTGCGCCTGCTTTTGCGGCCTGGTGCGGTATTCCTGATCCCTCCGTGCCAGAAATCATGGTGCGAGAGGGCTTCGATTGCGCGGTTCTCGACATGCAGCACGGCGCCTATGACTATGCCGTGGCAGTCCAAGGCATCTCAAATTGCGCTTTGGCGGGAAAGCCCGCCATCGTGCGCGTGCCTGTGGGCGAGTTCACCACGGCGTCGCGCATGCTGGATGCGGGCGCAGCGGGAATCATCGCTCCCATGGTGAATTCCGTGGCGGATGCGAGGCAATTGGCGGCCTTCACCAAATTCCCGCCCATGGCCGAGCGCAGCTGGGGTCCGGCGCGTGCCTTGACACTGACTGGTCTGGCGCCGGCGGATTATCTGGCGCAGGCCAACAGTTTCTCGCTCACCATCGCTATGATCGAGACGCGGGCAGCGCTCGATGCGCTGGATGATATTCTTGCAGTGCCGGGAATCGACGGGGTTTTTGTCGGCCCGTCGGATTTGTCCATCGCGCTCAGCAACGGTGCCGGAGTGAACCAGCTCAGCCCGGATGTGGACAAGGCGATGGATCACATTGTCCAGCGCGCCAGGGCTCACAAGAAGTTTGCCTCTGCTTTCTGCGGCGATGGCAAGCGCGCGGCGGAAGTGGCGGCCAAGGGCTTCCAGCTGATGTCGGTCGGGACTGATAATCTATTGCTGCGGGCCGGGTGCCAGATGGCGCTGGCAGCCGCCAATGCGGGTGCGAAGGCCACCAAGCAGGGCTCGTACTAAGGTTTAGACGAACTCTTCCCGCATCGGTGCGAAGGTATCAACCAGTTCTCCCGCTTCCAACGCGATGGCGGAATGAATCACATTGGTGGGCACGATGAAGCTGTCACCAGCAACGAGTATCCGCGTTTCGTCACCGATTTTCATTTCAAAGCTTCCGCTTGCGACGAGCGAACACTGGATATGCGGATGCTGGTGCGCAGCGCCGACAGCGCCCTTCTCGAACACGACACGCACCAGCATGACCGTTTTGTCGTAGCACAAAACCTTGCGCTTCACCCCGCCGCCCATATCGGTCCAGGGATAGTCGCTCTCTTCCACGAAGATGGGACTGCCGTCCTGCATTGATCTCTCCCTTAACGCGCCAGCCAGCCGCCATCAACGGGCAGGATGGTTCCATGGACGTAACGCGCCGCATCGGACGCCAGAAATACCGCAGCTCCGCCGAGATCGGACGGGTCACCCCAGCGCGCTGCAGGGATACGGGCAAGAATCTGCGCGTCGCGCGCGGCATCGGCACGGATGGCGGCCGTGTTGTTGGTGACGATATAGCCCGGCGCGATGGCGTTGACGTTGATGCCCTTGCCTGCCCATTCGCAGGCCAGCAGCCGCGTCAAACCGGCAAGTCCGCTCTTGGACGCAGTGTAGGATGCCACGCGTATGCCGCCCTGGAACGACAGCATTGACGCCACATTGATGATTTTGCCGCCGCCTGCCGCGAGCATCTTGCGCGCGGCAGCCTGAGACAGGAAAAACAGCGACTTGAGATTGACATCCATGACATCGTCCCAGTCGGCCTCGGTGAAATCCAGCGCATCGGCGCGGCGGATGATGCCGGCGTTGTTGACGAGGATATCGAGTCCGCTCCTCCATCCGGACGCCTGTTCAATCACATCCGGCAAAAGGCTTATATCGGAAAGGTCACACTTGACCGGAAGCGCATTCACGCCGCTCTCGTTCAGCAGACCGATGGTATCACCCATGTCGGAGCGCCCGGCGCAGACGACAGATGCGCCTGCCTTGCCCAGCGCCAGCGCCATGGCCTGACCCAGACCGGTGTTGGCGCCGGTCACGAGGGCTGTTTTTCCCGCGAGTGAGAACGGATTCTGGTTCTCCATCATTTCAGATCCGCGATTGCGATCATATCCATGTCGGTAAAATCCTGATTGTCGCCGCCCATGGCCCAGATGAAGGAATAGGCCGAGGTGCCGCAGCCGGAATGAACCGACCAGCCCGGGGAGAGGACAGCCTGCTCCGGGGCGACGACGATGTGCCGTGTCTCTGAAGCTTCACCCATCAGGTGGAACACGCGTTGCTCAGGCGGCATGCCGAAGTAGAGATACGCCTCGCAGCGCCGGTCGTGCACATGCGCGGGCATGGTGTTCCAGACGCTGCCGGGCTTGAGTGTTGTGAGGCCCATGACAAGCTGGCAGGAGGCAACCCGGCCTGGAATGATGTATTGCCGCAGCGTCCGGCAGTTGGCGTTCTCAGCTGTGCCAAGTTCGATCGCATTGGCCTGCTCCTCCAGCACCAGAGCCGTCTCATGACCGGCATGAGCGGGCGTGCTGACGCAATAGAACTTGGCCGGGTCCACCGGGCTCTCGCTGGCAAAAGTGACGAGAGTGGTTCCCATGCCGACATAGAGCATGGCGCGGGACGGGACTTTGAACACCTGTCCATCGCACACCACGGCACCAGCACCACCAATGTTGCAAATGCCGATCTCGCGCCTTGCCAGGAATGTCGCCTGACCGATGGCCTTGTCCGTGGCGAGAGTCAGCGCAGCGCCTGCCGGCATAATCCCTCCTACTACAAGCCGGTCGATATGGCTGTAAGTCAGGCTGATCTTGCCCGGCTGGAAGATATTCTCGATCAGAAAGTTGTGCCGAAGTGCATTGGTATCAAAGCCCTTGGCATGTGCTGGGTGGCAAGCCTGGCGAACAGCGATGGTCATGGTAATCCCGGATCCTGATTTCAGAAAAGTTCAAGCTTGTTTCGATTTCTACAGAATGGCCGTGCCGCAAGAGAATATCCTGCAGCACGTTCAGAACACCGGGTTCCAGGAGCCCCTGATCAGGCGACGGCCTGGATTTTGCCCAGCAAATCCTTGAGCTTGGCGTCCTTCACATATTTCGCATAAACCGGCTCCATCGCATCGATGAAGGCCTTCTTATCCACCGTGTTGACCACTGCGCCCTTGCCCTTGACGACGGCTTCCGATGCCTTTTCGCGGGCCTCCCAGAGCTCGCGCATCTTTGGAACGGATTCCTTCGCGGCAACCCGCACGATGGTCTGATCCGCTGGCGTAAGCTTGTCGAAGGAGCGCTTCGACATGACCAGCACTTCCGGTGACATCGAATGCTCGGTCAGCGAATAGAACTTCGCGGCTTCGAAGTGACGTGTCGATTCAAACGACGGCCAGTTGTTCTCCGCACCGTCGATCACGCCAGTCTGGAGTGCCGAGAAAACCTCGCCAAAAGGCATCGGCGTGGCGTTTGCACCCAGCGCATTCACCAGATCGATGAACATGTCGGATTGCTGCACGCGGATTTTCAGGCCCTTCATGTCGGCCAGCGTGTTGATGGGCCGCTTGGAATTGTAGAAGGAACGCGCGCCAGAATCGTAAAAGCAGAGGCCCACGAGTCCCTGACTGTCGAAGGCCTTGAGAATGGTTTCGCCGATCTCGCCATCCATGACTTTCCGCATGTGGGGAACGGAGCGGAAGATGAACGGCAGGCTGGGCACGTTCGTCTCGGGGATGGAATTGTTGAACGGAGCCATGTTGATACGGTTCATGTCGATGACGCCAAACCGCGTCTGCTCGATCGTATCCTTCTCCTGACCAAGCTGGGCTGAATGGAAGGTCTGAATCTTGAGGCGTCCGCCAGTCCGCTGCTCGATGAGCCCGCTCATGAACTTGACGGCTTCGATGGTGGGGTAACCATCGGGATGGATATCGGTGGAGCGCAGAACGACAGTCTGGGCCTGGGCTCGGCCAACGATGGCGGGCATTGCGGGAAGTGCAAGCGCGCTGGTGACAAATGTGCGGCGTGAAAGCATTGTTTCCTCCGTTCTGTCTTGTGGGCCGCTCGCTGAAACGGCGGCATTGATTTTGAACGGAAGAAGCATAGTATGAACTTGTATGGTAGCGCAAGCGCCACAACTATCCTGCGACCCGTCAAGGGCAGCGCAACATCAGGTTTGTGAAGGATGCTCCCGTCAATGACCGACACGATGATCGTCGCACCCTCGCGCAATCGCTCCTCCGAAAGCGCCACGCTCCGCATCGAACGGGAATTGCGTGCCGCTATCATCGACCTGTCCATCACGCCGGGCGAGCGCCTGTCCGAGGCGGAAATCGCCGAGCGCTACAACGTCTCCCGCCAGCCGGTGCGGGAGGCCTTCATCGGGCTGATGCGGGCGGGACTGGTGCGTGTCGAACCGCAGCGCGGTACCATTGTCGTCAAACTCTCAGTACGCCGGATGCTGGATGCGCGGTTTATCCGCGAAGCTGTCGAGATCGCGATCGTGCGCCGGGCATGCGAACGGTTCGATCCGCATTTTCATCGTCAGGCCCAGTTGCTGATCGATGAGCAGACGGAACTGGCAGAAGCACGTGATCACATCACCTTCCGGCGCCTTGATTCGATGTTCCACAGCACACTGGCAGAGGGCGCAGGATGTGCGTTCGCCTGGACCGCCATCGAGGCGCAGAAAGTGCACATGGACCGGGTCTGCACGCTGACACTGCATTCGACGGAAACCATGCGTCCGCTCGTGCTGCAGCATCAGGCCATTCTGGATGCGATCATGCGGCAGGACGCCCCGGCAGCTGTGCTGGCGCTGTCTGGTCATCTCGCCGAAATCCTCTCGCAAGTCGCA
>CAXTUM010000258.1:0-4917 GCA_964247205.1 uncultured Beijerinckiaceae bacterium | reverse complement strand
AGCGCGGCAGCAAGGACAGCCGGTAGCGCCCCCACCAGAAAATAGCCGACGCCCGTCGCGAACGTCCCGCTCAGCAGCACAACCATGCCAAACCCGCAGAAATAGGGATAGCGGAACGGTTTCGGCTCATCCGGCAAACGCCGCATGCCCTCGACCCAGTTGGTGATCGAGATGAGATGCGCGGCCAGCAGCAATTGCCACAGCGGGCGCCTGGGATCATTCAGCAACGGCACGATGGATATCGTCATCGGCATGAACCGCAGCGAACTGAAAAGGACTGCTATGGCCGCCACCGGCAATGCGGTTCCGGTCGCGATGGAGCCGAACAGCAGCACTTGCGCCGGACCGGCCCACATCAGCGCTGAGGACAGCATGCCCGCCAGCATCGGATAGCCCACGTCACGGGCAAGCCCGCCAATGCCGATCAGGCTAAAGCAAATGGTGATTGCGGGCAGGCCAAAAGCATCCTTCGCGCCGCGAAGAGCGTGACCGAGGGGAGAAAGAGCATCTGAGGCGTGCGAAGGGGACGTGGATGACATGAAATGCGCGAGGATTGCGTACGGAATCTCTTCCGCAAGCCGGTTTATTCCAAGCAACAGGGATCAGTGCCCCTGTCCAATCAAAAACGCTGATCGTGCGTGTGAACCTGGCAGAATGCTACTTCACAAACGTAATTGTCACATCGCCAATGGGCACGCCGTATTTCGAAACCGTCGCCTTGTTCAGCACGCTGCGGCGGTCAATCGGCGCGATTGTGTCGGCAAAATCCAGCCGCGTTACACTGCCGTCCTTGGCCCTCACATCGGCGGAATATGTCAGTTGAACCGTGTTACCGACCTGCCGGACGACAGCTTTGCCGATGACATCCTCACGTGTGCCTTCGTAGACGCCGGGGCCAGTCTTCGTGAAACGCCAGGTCTTAACGTCCTTTTCGCCATCGGCGAAGGCAAAATCTTCGCGCAATGTCAGCGTGCGTCCATCCCAGCGGCCACTCGTGACCACCGTCAAAGGCCGGTTCACACCGGCAATGGAGGACGTAAACGCGCCCTTACCTACAGTGCGGCCCGAGAAAAAGCCTTCCATGGTGAAAGCAGGCGCATTGGGTGGCACGGGAAGGTTGGGCGGTCCCGCGCAGGCCGTGGCAAGCAGGAGAACAGCCGCAGCAGCCGATATCTGCCGACGAGAAACGAATTTAGGCATGACGATCCAATACTTCTGGCCCCGCAACCAATTGTTTTACGCAGGAAATACTCCTGCGGATTGCGCCTTCACGGGTTGTTGAGAGACCTCTCGGTGAGAACGTGCTGTCGTAATTCACTGTCCTGGGGGCGATGTCGAAGATTTTGATGAGCGGCGAGGACGTGCGGACGGAGCAATCTACGGCGGAAGCGGTCAATCCCAAGCTTGCGGGCAATGTCAGAGCCTTGCAGTAGCATATTGGCCAAAACAACGCCCGGTGAGGGGTCTGCGCCAATTATCCCAATGATATCAAGAAATTGTCTGGTAAACTAGAACTCCAAGTTACATTTTTAGTTGGGTTGAGCCTTTGATTTCCCGTAGGACATGGTGCCCCGAAACAGCGGTTTGCGTGCCCTATGGGCCAGAGATGGGCCAACGGGTCGAGCCAAATCCGGCATGCTCGACCAGTTTCTGCAGGGTTGATCGATTGCGGTGGATGCATCGGCCTGAGCAGTTCACAGCCGCTGAATTTTTCTGCGTCTATCAGATACGCGCTCGCGCATAGGGCGCTGGAGACAATGCCATGGTCCACATCGCCCGCACCGAGAAGCAGATTGGAGCCATCCTGCGCTGCCAGAGCAAGCAGGTGGGTCTGTCGCAGGCCGAACTTGCCGAGCGCATCCACGCCCGACAGGGCACAATCTCCCGACTGGAGTCGGGTGTTCCCGCGATGCGGTTGCGCACGCTTATGGAGGCCCTGGTCGCATTGAAGCTGGAACTCGTCATCCGCCCGCGCAGCACATCCACGCAGGCAGAGATCGAGCACATCTTCTGATGGCACGGCGCCGGGCGCATGCGCCACTCAACATTTTCCTCAATGGTCGCCTTGTCGGCGTGCTTGCGCGCGAAGCGAACGGAGCCATCGATTACCATTACCATACCGATTGCTGGCATGGGCTAATACCTTCAGCGGCGGCGCTGTACCTCCTGATCGATCATTATCGGCAATGTCAGGTGATCGCGAAGTTGTCGTGGCTGACAGGTCCGGCAGAATGCGAGGCGTTCTGGCTATCGCCACTCTGCACTCGTCAGGGTCGCCTCGGGGTATCTCGGAAACTCGGCTGTCGAGGATGGTGGGGAAGAGCCGTTGGGTGCGTCGCGTCCGATGCCCAGGCTCAGAAGCAGATGTCCGGATCGGTTGGAGGCGTTGCGGGCGAATTGCCACGTGGCGGGATCGACGGATTATCGGCTCCTGCGATCAAACGGATCGTCTCTTCGTCAGGCCTTTTAGATCAACGGCGACGGGAGAGCGCGGCGCCGGTTCATGAGGTTTTGCGGCCTGAAGCCATCTTTGCCCTTGTTACGCATGGTACCAATCTTTCATATACATCAATGGTTTAATCCGCATTCCTCCTGCAGGAGTTCTCGAACGCGGAACTTCGGTGGGGTGTCCTTGTTGACAGCCTCGCAGCGGCAACTGTCTTTGTCTCTCAAGGGGAAAAGGGAGACTGGCAGCAATTGGCGTCGCCTCGCTGAGGCACCGGACCACTGCGTCGCCATCGACAGAATAAAATAACGATTTCGATATTTATTGCGGTATTTTGCTCAATACGATATATTTTTCTATGCTTAGCCTCGTCAATCCTCACGACATTCCTCGCCAGATTGGCGTTCGCTTTCGCCAAGCGCGGCTGGCGCAAAACATTGCGCTGCGCGATCTTGAGAAGATGTCGGGGGTAGCCCAGCCAACGATCCAGCGCTTTGAAACGACGGGACGCACAACACTGACAACGCTGGTCAAACTTGCAGATGCCTTGGGAATCGTCGAAGCGTTTGGACCACTCGTGGCTCATGATACGCCTCCAGACATCGAAGCCATCATCAATGCGCCAAGACCGCGCCAGCGCGCGCATCGGCGCTCGATTGCTAGCAAAACCAGGGGAGCGAGCTCATGAAAGCTTTCCCTGCAAAGCGCCACCTTACTGTCCAGCTGGATGGCAAGAGTGGGCAAGCGCCTATCGCGATCGGCCGGATGGTATGGGATGCGTCCCGACGCACCTCGCTTTTTGAATTCGATGCGAGGTGTATTGCCGATCAACTCGATCTGTCGCCGATTGCCTTGCCCCTTAAGCCAGGAAGTTTTGCGGCGCCTTCTGCACCGTTCGAGGGCTTATTCGGATTGTTCTCCGACAGTCTGCCGGATGGGTGGGGCCGACGCCTGACGGACAAGCGCCTGATCGAAAACAACATTGATCCGTCCAGTCTGACGTCGGTGGATAGGCTTGCGCTCGTTGGGCATGACGGTATGGGCGCTCTGACCTATGTTCCCGATGCCAGCTTCCCGAAGGATCAACTGGAGGGCCAGAGCCTTGAGGCGCTGGAAGCGGCCTCGGATATTGTTGATCGCGACATCGGGAATATCGATCTCGCCAGACTTGACGCGCTGAACGGCGGATCCGCTGGTGCCCGGCCGAAGGTCATGCTCCATATTGACCCCTGCGGCGCCTACAACAACCGCCCTTCTGCGGGATCGCACGCATGGGTGGTCAAATTCGCTTCGCGTTTGGACCCTCCGGAGATCGGCGCCATCGAGGCGGCTTATGCCATCATGGCGAAAGAGGCTGGCGTGACGATGGCTGAGACCGGTTTTATTCCAGCACTCGCCGAGCGAAAATACCAAGAGGGAAAGTTGGGTTACTTCGCCACCAAGCGCTTTGACCGGGTTGGGACTGGCCCAGATGCGCAACGCGTCCACATGCACACTGCGGCGGGCTTGTTGCACGCCGACTTCCGGCAACCGCAGATAGACTACACCGCGCTCCTGCTGTTGACCCGCAAAGTCACCAGAAGCCAGGAGCAGGTCGAGCAGCAGTTCCGGCGGGCGGTCTTCAATGTCCTCGCTGGGAACCGGGATGATCATGCCAAGAATCATGCGTTCCTGTTCGACATGGAGAACCGCGTCTATCAGATATCACCAGCCTATGACCTGACCCCGTCATCTGGCGTTGGTGGCGAGCACAATCTTGCAGTGAATGGCAAAGGCCGAGGGATCACGCCAGCGGATACGATCAAACTTGCCGAGTCAGGCGGCATCCGGGCGGCACGCGCAAAGACAATCATTGAGGAAGTTGCAAGCGCGGTTATCAGATGGTTCACGTTCTGCGACGAGTTCAGGATAGGCCCGGTTCAACGGAGCGAGATTGGTTCTATGCTCACTGCCTGTCTGGAGCCTTTCGGCCACAGGTTTGCCAGCCCAACGTCACGGTAAGCTTCGGCGGCATGGAGTAAGCGACGGTCGTCACATCTGCCATAGTCATTGCGCTTGCACATCAAGCGCATCTTTCAAGGCAGAGAGATCACCGCCCAACCGCTTGAAGCGCGTGACCTGCTCGCGGATTTGCTCGAGCATCAGATCGAGGTTTGTCGCCTGCCGGGCTTCCAGCTTCCTCAGGACGATCACGGCAGAATAATGCGAGTAGCGGTCAATCATGTCGTTCGTGAAATGATCGGTCAGCCAAGCAGCCGGACACGGACCCCAGCGATCCGCTTTTCAGCCTATCAACACCGCTTGGCGGATCATATTGTGGGGGCATGCTATCCAACTCCGTTGAATGGAATTGGTCACGAAAATCAAGAGAGCAATCAATGTCAGAATTTTTATTCAATTATTTCAGTAATTTAATTGGTCGGAGCGAGAGGATTTGAACCTCCGACCCCTAGTCCCCCAGACTAGTGCGC
>CAXTUM010000257.1:0-4927 GCA_964247205.1 uncultured Beijerinckiaceae bacterium | reverse complement strand
TCCTCACAGTGCATGTCCCGCCGGTGAAGGTGGTGGTGACCGGCGCGGTGCATATTTCGCAGGCCATGGTTCCCATCGCAAAGACACTCGGCCTCGACATGATTGTGGTTGACCCGCGCACAGCCTTTGCCACGCCGGAGCGCTTCCCGGATGTGCCATTGATTGCGGACTGGCCGGATGTGGCGCTGCCGCCGCTCGGTGTTGACCGCTACACCGCCTTCGTGACGCTGACCCATGATCCCAAGATCGATGATCCGGCGCTGGAGCACGCTTTGCGGGCCGAGTGTTTCTATATTGGCGCTCTAGGTTCGCGAAAGACGCATGCAGGGCGTGTTGCGCGCCTGGAGGCCGCAGGTTTTGCGCCAGACGCCATCGCCCGCATCCACGCTCCCGTCGGGCTCAACATTGGTGCGGTGAGCCCTGCCGAGATCGCGGTGGCGATTCTTGGTGAGATCATTGCCGCATTGCGCAAGGATGCAGCCGCTTGAAGTTCGGTCCCGTTCCCATCCGCAACGCCGTCGGCGGCACGCTGGCCCATGCGCTGAAAGAGGGAGACCTCGTGCTGCGCAAAGGCACGGTCATCACCGAGGATCACGTGACCGCCATGTTCAAGGCAGGTGTGGCGGCAGTTACTGTGGCGCATCTCGACAAGGGTGATCTCACCGAAGATGTCGCGGCTCAACGGCTGGCAGATGCCGTCATTGATATCGAGGTGATTGCCGAAAAGCCGTTCACGGGTCGCGTCAATCTGTTTGCCGCCAGCCCCGGCGTGCTTCTGATCGATCAGGTGAAGGTCGATGCCATCAATGCCATCGACGAGGCCATCACGCTGGCGACGCTGCCGAATTTCAAGCGCGTTTTACCGGGGGAGATGGTGGCGACGGTGAAGATCATCCCCTTCGCGGCACCCGGCAAGCTTGTGGAGCAGGCAGTGGCGGCGGGTAGCGGCGCCATCCGCATCGCGCCGTTCACGGACAAGAAGGTGGCCGTGTTCTCCACGCTGATGCCCGGCCTGAAATCCTCCGTCGTCGACAAGACCCTGAGGGTGCTGGACCAGCGGCTGGAGAACCTCGGATTTTCTGAGCGCCTCTGTGATATCCGCGTCCATCACACTGTGGAGGATCTGGCGGAGGTGCTGCCGCGCGCTAGGGCGCTGGGCGCGGATATCACCATCATCTTCGGCGCATCCGCCATCACCGACCGGCGCGATGTCATCCCCGCCGCGCTGGAAGCGGCTGGAGGCACTGTGACGCATCTCGGCATGCCGGTCGATCCAGGCAATCTCCTGATGCTGGGCACGCTTGAAGGCCGCCCGGTCATTGGCGCGCCGGGCTGTGCTCGCAGCCCGAAGGAAAACGGTTTCGACTGGGTGCTTGAGCGTTTGATTGCCGATTTAAAAGTGACACCGGCGGACATCCGCAAGATGGGCGTCGGTGGGTTGCTGATGGAGATCATCTCCCGCCCGCAGCCGCGCGATCCCGAGGGCGCCGCGCATCCGCAGGTCGCTGCCATCGTGCTCGCCGCAGGCAAGGGCACGCGCATGGGCGGCGCGAAGATGACGGCCATGCTCGGCGGCAAATCGCTGGTGAGCTATCCGCACGAGGCGGTGGCGGCATCCGGCGCGGGGCCTTTGATCACGGTGGTCGGCCATGATGCTGATAGGGTAGGCGCAGTATTGTCGGGCATTGATACCCAGATCATCTACAATCCCGAATATGCCAAAGGCATGGCGACATCGCTCAAAGCCGGGATCGCGGCGGTGCCGGAGACAGCGGCAGGCGCGCTCATCCTGCTCGGCGACATGCCGCATGTCACACCCCAGATCATCAACCGGCTGATCGCGGCTTTTGCCGACAAGCCACAGGTGAAAGCCGTGGTGCCCATGGTTGGCGGCCAGCGCGGCAACCCGATCCTGATCGGGCGCAGCCTGTTTGATGCGGTGATGCGGCTGGAAGGCGACATGGGCGCGCGCAAGCTGCTGGATGGCGCGGGAGGAGGCGTGGTCGAGGTTGCGATTGATGATGCGGCAGTGCTGACCGATGTGGATACGCCGGAGACGCTGGCCAAGCTGGAGCGGGGGTAGGAACCTACTTCCCCGCTGTCTGCGTGCCGCCGAACCGCAGCCAGCCGCTCACCGTCTCGCCCAGGGTTATCGCAGCGCCCTTGCCAAGCGTCATCAGCCCCTGCGGTGACCAGTTGGACGAAATCTTCGTTTTCGACTGGATCGCAAAAGGCGGCGTCTCGTCGAATACCACGCGGAACAGCTGCTGGCGGTCTGTGGCGCGGAAGTTGACCTGAAACTCCGGCGGCAGGGCATCGGTGACAGTCTCGATGCGCTCCACGCGTCCTGCGAAATTATGCTGTCCGTCGGAGTCACGCACGGCATCATTCGGCAAGATACTGTAAAGGCGTCCAGTCGGCATGTAGGCCAGCACGAACATGTGGCCGCGGTAGAGCTCAACCAGAGGATCGCCTGATTTCACGATCTGGCCGGGGTTGGGCACCTTGGGACCGACCACGCCTTCGATCTGGGCGACAACCTTGCCGTTGTTGTAGTTCGCCTGCACCTGCCCAATGACGCTGTCCATCTCCTTGCGGGAGGCCTTGATGTTACGGTGCTCGGCGTCCAGCGCCTGAAGCTCTGTCGTGAGCGAGCTTTCCTCCCGTTGCGCTTCGTAGAACTCGCGCTGGGAGTCCTGCACGCGCGGGCCTGTGGTCAGTCCCCTGGCGCTGAGCGCCGCCATCTGGTTCTGTGTCGCGATGGCCCGCTTGCGGCGCTCAACGGCGCTGGGCAGGACTTTCTGGATCGTTTCGACCCGGCCCGCGACCTGCGCCTCGCGGCTGAGGATCGTGGCGCGCCGCGTTGTCAGTTCCGCGATGGAATCGATGATTTCACGGGATTGCAGTGTGGCGATATGCGTGCCCGGCTTGACGGTATCGCCGGACTTGACGTGGATCGCCAGCACCCGCGCGGCATAATCCGGCGCGATGATCGTGCGTTCCTTGGTGACGATGCCTTCGGCGTCGAGGAAGAACCAGTGGCCGGTGAAGGTCCAGCCCAGCATGACGAACAGCCCAACGATGCAATAAAGGTAGAGCTTGCGCGCAAAGCTCTGGCCGCCGGCGCGGACCTGGTTTTTCAGATTGTCAGGACGCGCCCTTTTCCGGATCGCTTTTATCATGTGTCAGCCCACGCACGACCGGCGGGCCCGGATGGACCAGCTGACGCAACGTCATCTCTGGCTGAAAAAGGTAAAGTTTTAGGGAAGATGCAGCAGACAATCCTGCCTGTCCGTCACTTCCACCTGATCCAGTCATTGACCTTGGGTGGCGCGAAATTATCGTGGCGCGAGGCTGAATAGATCCATTCCTCGATATAGGTGTAAAGGCGCGCGAAGCGCATGAGATAGCCCTTGAACGGACCGTAAATGAACATGAAAGGCCAGAATCTCCAGTAGCTGTTCTTGCCGGTCGCGATGCAGGCGCAGGCGAACATGAAGAAGTCCAGGATGAGAAACGACAGGTAGCACAGGAACAGGATGAACAGGGTAAAGCTGAGCCCCGTCGAGACAAGCAGCCAGATGAGATAGACCGGCGCTATAAAGCCGCAAATCACATCGGTGATCAGATAATCAAACAGATGGGGCAATTCGCTCGCCTTGAAGTCGCGGCTGGCCGGATTGAAGACGCGCACATATTTGCGGAAGCGGATCCACAGCGCATCCCGCTCCCAGCGCTTGCGCTGCATGATCAGGTTGTAGAGATGCGTGGGCACATCGGTATAGGCGACGGAGCGCAGCGCGAAACCGATCTTGTAGCCATAGAGACGCAGGCGCAGCGTGATGTCGCCATCCTCGCCCGGCCCCTGATCCATCATGCCCACGCGCATGAACGCCTCGCGGCGGAAAGCGCCGAACGCGCCCGATATGATCGCCAGCTGGCCGAACATGTCGAGCGCGGTGCGGCCGAGCTGGATGGCGACCATGTATTCGATGGCCTGGATCGATGCCGTGATGGATGCCCCGCCGTTGCGCACCAGGACGGATCCGCCGACGGCGCCCATCTTGGGATCGGTGAACGGGCGCACGATTTCCTCGATCGCCGTGCGGTCGAAGGAGCAGTCGCAGTCGATGACGATGACGATATCACCGGATGCCAGCCGCATGCCGAGATTGATGGCCGAGGATTTGCCGCCGCGGATGGCGCATTCCGCGATCTTGTCGACTTTTCCCTCACGCTGCAGGCGCTTCATGATCTTGTAGGTGTCGTCGCTCGAGCCGTCGGAGACGCAGACGATCTCGAAGTTCTGGTAGGTCTGCTCGGCCAGCGAGAGGACGCATTGCTCGATGGCGTCCGCCTCGTTGTGGCCCGGAATCAGGATCGAGACCTTGCCGATGTCAGGCATCGGTCCGACATCCCGCTTCATTTCCGCGCGCGTTGCGAGGACGGCCGGAATGAAAGTGAGGATATAGCGCGGCCATTCGAGAGTAATCGAAAACCAGAACATGCCGATGATGCCCGCCAGCGGCAAACCCATCAGGATGGCCATGCCATTGTTGAACCAGTCGGTAATCACGGGAAGCTGGCGGCCTGAGCGGTTGGTGTTCTGAATTTCCAGATAACGCAGGAGCGATGAAGGAACGGTTAGGAAACGACCTTCAGCCGGGTATCGGACAGGCAAAAGGCCGCTTCGTTCAAATTGTCCGCAATCCGATGACGCGAATTTTAAACTCCTGTGGTGATACTGTCCTCACATAGACCAGAGGATTTCCAGAATGGACGGCGTTTCTCTCTCTTCCAACACCCGAGCCGCGCTCAATGCGGGCGAAGGCGTCAGCGTCAGTGCACTGAAGATTGCGGCGCAATCCGAACAGGCGATTGTCGCCCTGGTCGAGCAGGTGGCCGAAACCGCAAAGGCTACGGCGCC
>CAXTUM010000256.1:0-4930 GCA_964247205.1 uncultured Beijerinckiaceae bacterium | reverse complement strand
CTCGTACCGCCCGCGTTCCGGGTGAGGTTGGTCAGACTGCCTGTGGTGGTATCCTTGACAAAGGTCTGGTTGCCCTGCGCATCAAGGCCCAACACGGCAGGTTGCCCGCTGGCGGAGTTGGACGATGTGCCGAAGGCGACATAACGCCCGTCATCCGAGATTGAATTGATCGCGAAGTTCGATGTCGCCTGCTGCCCGGTTGCGCTGGACGAGACGAGCGTCACGACCCCGGTGTCCAGATTCTTCACAAAGACGTCGTCGCGGTTGTTGGTGTCTGTCGGTCCCCAGCCTGCATTCCCTGAGACAAAAGCCACATGCCGCCCGTCGCCGGAAAGAACAAAAGTATCGACGCTCAGGGAATCACCGGTGATGACCGTCCCGTTTGTGGCCGCATTGACGCGGGTGAATACAGCGTTCTGGCGGTCGTAGACGAACTCGCCGTTGCCGCCCGTGAGGATATTGTCAGCGTCCGTCACGAACAGGACATAGCGGCCGTCGTTCGAAATCCCCTGGACCCGCGAGATGAACTGGTTGAAGGGCTGCGTGAACGATGTTGTGGTTCCGGTTTGCAGATCCCTGACGAAGATGTCTTCGAAGTTGTTCGTGTCGCCCGCCACGAGATTGGTGGCATTGCTGGAAAACGCGACAAAGCGGCCATTTCCGGAAATCTTGGGAGAAAAGCAGTCGCGATCGGCTTCCGCGCCTCCGGTTGCGGTCGAGACGCGAATGGTTGTGTCGGTCGTGGTGTCGCGCACGAACACATCGCCGCGTCCGTTGCTGTCGCCGGCCACCAGATTGCTGGCGGCGCTGACGAACGCGACAAACCGACCGTCGCTCGACATGCTCAGGCGCGCAAGCGCATCATTACCGTCATCGGCGTTCGATTGCGCGCCGCCGGTTGCGACATCCACCCGTTTGGTGACGCCGGTGAGCGTGTCTTTCCAGAACACGTCGCGAAAGCCGTTGGTGTCGCCCGGAACGAGATTCGTCGCGAGCGACTTGAACGCCACATAGCGCCCTGTGGTCGAGACCGCGGGCGTGTAGACTTGGCCGAAAAAGGCGTCGAACGACAATGCGCCGCCCGGATCGTTGTTCGCCGGTGTGCCGTCGCTGGAGCTGGAGACGAGCCTGACAGTCGAGGCCATGAGGGGCGCATTGGTGAAGCTGTAGGCATTCAGCGTGACAGGCATATTGGTCTCCTTGCAAAAGCTGGCCCGGATACTTGCTTTCGGCTACCGCAGGTGCTGGCTTGGGCAGTTGAAAAATTCGATCAGGAGCGAAGCCCGCACCTCTATGCGAACCTCATTTGAATTGGAGCGGAAGACAATCTGCACAATCAATGGTTGAGTTTGGTGATTTCGTAAATCGGGCTTAGGTCCTAGGACTTAAGCCGCCCTTGCTGGCTGGGCTTGATGGGGAGCAACGGACCTCCATGAAATTGCTGGTCATCGACGATCATCCTGTCCTGCGCGAAGGACTCTCTGCCCTCCTTAAACAGGCAGGACCGCAGACGGCTGTTGTGCAAGCAAGCTCGGTGACAGAGGGACGCGATGCGGCCAGTCAGCACGCCGACATCGACGTCATCCTGCTCGATCTGATGATGCCTGGCGTCAACGGATTTGACGCGATAGCCGAGTTCGGGCGTATCCGGCCCGAGCTTCCGATCATCGTCTTTTCCTCATCGGAGGACCCGAAGGACGTGCGCAGAGCACTGAAGCTCGGCGCGCTCGGCTATGTGCCGAAGTCGGCGAGCCCGACCGTGTTGCTCGCCGCTGTCCGTCTCGTTCTGGCGGGAGAGCGCTACATTCCGCCGCTGGTGCTGGATCGGCCGAAGAGTACCAGCGCCCGCCAGTCATCCTTCCCTGATGCGGGTGCCGGACACCTGACGGACCGGCAGGTCGAAGTGCTGCGCCTGCTTGCCAAGGGGCAGCCGAACAAGGTGATCGCATCCTCGCTCGACCTCTCGGAAAAAACCGTGAAGGCGCATATCACGGCGATCTTCAGGGCGCTGAATGTGATCAACCGGACGCAGGCGGCCGCTGCGGGACGACACTCCGGGATTATAGAATAGTATCTGGCTCGCTCCCCTCGCTATCGCGTGCCCCAGCCACAAGACTGGCAATTGAGGCGCGCAGGCGGCTGTTCGCGACCGGTTTGTGCAGCAGCAGGAAGCCACTGGCCTGAGCTTCGATCAGCCGGTCTTCGGCTGTGTCACCCGTGATGAGCATTGCAGGGATCGCCTCGTTGTATTCCGATTGCAGCCTCTCTATGACGGCGATGCCGTTTTCTCCTGACCGCAGGCGATAATCGCAGATGATCAGATCGGGACGTGCGCTGCACGAGGCAAGCTCCGCCACGATGTCATCGCCGGACGCTGCTGCGATGACCGTGAAACCCCAGCTCGATAGCAGGCTCGTCATCGCCACCCGGATCGCGACCTCGTCGTCGATGACCACGATGAACCCTTCGCCCCGCTGGTCTGTCTCTTCGGCGGATTGCTGATCGAGGTAGTCTGCTGCACCTGACGCAAGCGGAACTGTCAGGCTGAAGCACGAGCCTTTCCCAGGGCTGGAAAGCAGGTCCAGCCTGCAATTGAGCAGGTTCGTCAGCCGCCGCACGATGGCTAGCCCCAGTCCCAGTCCTTTGGTGCGGTCCCTTTCCGGGTTCTGAAGCTGGAAGTATTCCTGGAAGATGCGCTCCTGAAAGGCCGCTCCTATCCCCGGACCGGTGTCCAGCACCTGAATGCTGATCCCACCGGAGCGGCGGCGGCAGCCGACCACGATGCGTCCTTCATCGGTGTACTTGACCGCGTTGGAGACGAGGTTGCGCAGAATGCGCTCCAGCAGGATTGGATCGGTATGGATCACGGCGCTGCACGTGTGCTGCGACAGAACCACGCCTTTCTCATGAGCCTCGTTCCTGTATTCGCGGCAGATGCGGTCGATGATGGGCTGGATGGGAAACGAATGACGCTGCACATCGACAATACCGGCATCGAGCTTCGATATGTCGAGCAGCGCGCTGAACAGACTGTCCATGGCTGCGGCAGACGCCTCGATCTGCTCGACGATCACCATCGCTTCACGTGAAATTCCGGCACCGCGCAAAGCACCTGCGAAGAGGCCCAGGGCATGGACGGGCTGCCGCAAATCATGGCTCGCGGCCGCCAGGAAGCTTGATTTGGCGAGATTGGCCTGTTCCGCCAGCTCCTTCTGGCGGCGGAGATCCACGGCCAGTTCGCTGGCCCGTATGCGCAGGTTGACCAGCTCGTTGAAATTGCGGTTGGTGTGCAGCCCGAGCGCGGCCATGGCGACGATGTAGATCATCATCAGCCAGAACATGGCGGTGGCTTGCGGCAGCTGGCTTCTGGCCGCCTCGCTCCAGAGCAGGCAGGCAAGGGTGGTCGGCGCAAACATCGACAGGAAAGCCGGAATATAGGATCCGAACATGGGAATCGATGCCGCGGCGATGGTCAGCGACACAACGATGACCAGCATTTCGAGATCAAAATGATCCGGCGCCACCAGAAATGCGGAAGCCCAGCCCCAGCCGATTCCCTCGGCCAGGCAGACCAGCGTGAACCGCAACGCCCATGCCCGCCAGACCACGTCTGGCGCGGAAGCACGCGAGTAGAAGAACCAAAGCGCCATATGAGCTGCGGCGCAGCCCAGGATATAGGCGACCCAGATGATACCGACCAATTGCTCAAGGGCCCCGAGGCGGACCAGAGTGCTGGCGAGAATGACCGCCGCCGCAGCAGCTCCTGCAACAGCAATCGTCACATTGCCGTAGAGCGCGGCGACCTGCGCGGCGCGTAGCCGATCGCGCCCCATATCGCGTTGTATTGCTTTCAGCAGCCCCATTCCGGCGATGATAACCGGGTGCGTTCCGGTCTGTCCAATCGTCTGATGGCAGCATGAGGGCGTGATCAGCAATAGCCCCACGCTTCGGGCATCTCACACAATGAACCAGTCCGCCCCGTTCGCGCCGCCGATGAGGCCTGCCGAGGTGATGGTTGTACCGTTCATGATGAAGCCCACGGCCTGACCGTTGCTGGTGTTCTGCCAGACGAGGTCCATCAGGCCGTCGCCGCTGATGTCGGCGATGTCGCGGATCTCGAAATTCGCTCCGTTGGCTCCGCCGATGGCGTTGCCTGCGGTAATGCCGGTTCCGTTCATCAGCCAGGCCCCGGCCTGCCCGTTCGAGATCTGCCAGATGATGTCGCCGCGCCCGTCGCCGTTGAGATCACCGATGCCCTTGACCGAGAACGCCGCGCCGTTGGCGCCGGCGATGGCGGCTGCGCTGCTGATGGCGCTGCCGTTCATCAGGTAGCCCACGGTGCTGCCGTTGGTGTTCTCCCAGACAAGGTCCGCTCTGCCATCGCCGTTGAGGTCGCCGATGGCGGAGATGGACCAGGCTGCTCCGTTGGCCGCACCAATCGCAGCGACGGAGGTGATTGTGCTGCCGTTCATGAACCAGACTACGGCCTGGCCATTGGTGTCCTGCAGCACGATGTCGGAATTGCCGTCGCCGTTGAGATCACCGGAGCCGACCACGCGGAACGCCGCACCCGGATTGCCCGTGACCGCCGCTGAGGCAATGCCGGACCCGTTCATCAGATAGGTCACAACAAGCCCGCTCGTATCCTGCCAGATCAAATCGGAGGAGCCGTCGCCGTTGAGATCGCCAACGGCCTTGACCTTCCATGATGCCCCGTTCGCGGCCCCGATGGCATTGGCTCCGGTGATCGCCGTGCCGTTCATCAGGAAATCAACAGCCTGGCCCGATCCGTTCACCCAGAGGATATCGGAGCTGAGATCGCCGTTGAAATTGACCGGCGTGAAAGCCTCCGCCGCAAGCGTCACGCCGCCTGAAAACTGGAAGCGCTCAAGCGATTGCGTCTGGTCCACGCCATCGGGCGATCCGCCGC
>CAXTUM010000255.1:0-4942 GCA_964247205.1 uncultured Beijerinckiaceae bacterium | reverse complement strand
CTCGCGATTGCGTTCGATACCGGCCAGGCGCTTGTCGACATCGATCGGCCCCTCTTGCCGCGGTCGGACAAGGTCCCGGGGGTCGGCGACCTGCGCCGCCAGATTTCTCTGGAAAGTGCAGCCAAAATTATTCGCTTGCGGGTTTGCCGCATTGGCGGAGAAACGGCTCGGCACGATCTCGTCATGCTCGTAACCACACGGCGATGGCGTTTCCGCCTTCAATCTGGCGAAGGCCAGCTTGACGGGCGCGGCCTTGCCTGGCCCTGCATGGTAGTGGGCAATCTGCAGTCGCCCGCTGGCTCCACCGCCCGCAAGCGTCTGGCGGATGCCGCTCAGGGCAGCGTTGGTGCCTGCGGTCTGGCTATCGGCGGGCAGATAGGCAACCAGCGGTCCCTGCCCGTTCGCCATGTAGTCCCGCGCGAAACTGCGGATGTCTTCCTTCTGGCGCAGGTCAAGCCCGCCCACGTTGCCGACGAACACGTCAAGCGTTTCATTCGCATGGGTCAGGACGATGGGGTGCCGCTGGCGATAATCTGCCGGGATGGTTGATGTGACATCCTTGCTGCCCATGCAGCCCGAGAGCAGCAGGGCGGCCGCGCTGAGCGCAACCGCGTGAGCAACTGAACCGGCTGTAGAACGGGACCTTGCTGATGACTGTGCCATGTCGAAGCTCCGGGAAAATCGCTTACTCATGAATGAACCCCACCCGTCCACGATAGGCGCTGGGCGGAACAGGGCTTCCGGCAGCACCGTACACCTTGTTCAGGCGCCCCATCAGAACCGCGCTTGGATCGCTGGACTCGATGTAGCCGTCATCCGGCCTCACCAGAGCGTTTGGCGCCGACGGTTTTGCAATGAACGGCTGTACGATGATCATCAGTTCCGTTTCCTCGCGGAAATAATCTCTTGAGCGGAACAAGGCGCCAAGAACGGGCAGGTTGATCAGTCCGGGAATTCCGTTCAGGGCTTGCCGTGATACCTGCTGGATCAAACCGGCAGTCACCAGCGAGCCGCCTGACGGCAGTTCGATGGTGGTGTAGGCCTTGCGGGTGCGGAAAGCGGGAGAGTTGCTCTTGCCGATCGTAATGGCGTTCTCGGCATCGATTTCCGTGACTTCGGTGCCAATGCTCAGGGATATCCGGCCTTCGGACAGCACCACCGGTGTAAAGGTGAGCATGACGCCGACAGGCTTGTATTCGAGCGTCAGTTTTGTACTGCCCTGCCCCAGAAAGGCACTGGAGGCGGTTGTTTCTTCGGTCTTCGGGACAGGAATTTCACCGCCGGCCACGAATTTGGCGGTCTCGCCCGAGATCGCGGTCAGGGTCGGCTCTGCAAGGGTGCGTAGGACGCCGTGGCGTTCCAGCATCTTGACGTCAATCGACTTCTCGAGTGCGGAACCAACCTGCGCGCCTGCGGACAGCAGGCTGGGAGGCTGCACCAGCGAACTGGAGAAGTTATTGATCAGACTGCCGCCGAGATTCTTGCCCGCAATTTCCCAGTTGCCGCGCAGATTGACGCCAAGCTGCTTGATGGCTGTCCGCTTCACTTCCGCCACGGTCACCTTGAGCATGACCTGATCCTTGCCGCGGATCGTCATGGAGTTGATGACCTTGCCCTCGATATTGCCCGAAGCCGTGGTTGAGAGACCGACGAAGCCCTTGGCGATATCAACAGCCTTCTGGGCCTCCAGAACCGTATCGGCGACGCCGGTGAGAATGATGGAATCACCGATGCTGATGGCCCGGATATCGGCCTGTGGCAGCGCTGTCTTCAGCGTCTTCTGAAGCAGGCCGGGCTCGCGTCCGATCTGCATCTCCAGTGCGGCAATCTGCCGACCTTCGGCATCCATTGCCATAATGGTGGTGGCTCCATTGGCCACACCGATGATGAACAGCTTGCGAGACGAGCGCACAACTGCGTTGGCAATGGCGGGATTGGCAACGAAGACCTCCTTCGCATCGCGCGGAAGGTCCACAATGATCGAGCGGCCAACACCCATTTCGATGCTGCGGGCCATCATGTTGTCAGAAGATCCGGCCTGCAGCCGTGGCGAGGGCACGCGTGAATAGGGCACCGCCTCGTTGAGTGTGCGGTCTTGGGCAAAGGCGGTGATCCCAGGCAGAAGACCTGCCACCAGGGCGGTTGCCGTGAGGAGAATTCGCTTGGCGTCTGTCATGGTGCGCATACTCACTTCTTGCCTACGGTCTGGCTGACGCCGTAGCGGACGATGGTCAGTCCCGCTTCCTCGCGGAGAATCGGCGTTTCTGCGGATTTGCCGGCATCCGCAAGGCTTCTGAGGACAAGGGACAATTCCCCGGTGCGTTGCGCCAGGGTGATCAGTTCCGCCTGCTTGGGGTCCAGTTCGAGTGTCGCGGTTTCGCCAACGATGACCTTTTCGCCGTTGCGCTCCTGCACATTCTGACCGATGGCCAGAACCCGGATATTCTGCAGGATTGTCTCTGCCACGAAAGTCTCCGTCTGCCGTGCACGCAGGGCATCATCCTCGCGGCCAGTGCGGATCACGTCGATCCGGTCATTGGGAAGCACGAATCCGCCCGCTGTCTTGGCGCCGCTCGATACAATGTTGATGGCGACGGCACGCCGCCCCTCCGGCAGGATGGCCGACATGAACCCGCCGTTCGTGCCCTTGATCAGCCTCTCCTTGCGAACCGGCTCACCCATCATGGTGGGAGCGCGCGATACTGACCCGGCGATATCCTCGATCCCGTTGGGCAGGCTGTCCTTGGTGATCATGGTCTCGGAAAGGGAAGATCGGGGCCAGCCCTGCCACCGGAGTTGCTCGGCAGTGACGATAGATCCCATTGCCAGCTCGGCGCCTGCCACCAGGACCTCGGCCATGGGAATGACCTGCGTGGGGGCAGCTTGCTTGACAATGACTTGCGGGGCGCGAAGGCTCGATGTCAGCCATACAGCCGATACAGCAGCGACTCCAGCGACGCCAAGAACCATGAGTTTTGCGGGCTTCATTCGAGAAATCCAGACATCAAACGCCACAACAGGCTGTCAGGATAAGATCAGCGAAACGTCAAAGTATGGTTAACCGAATCTGTAAAAGCGCTATTTTCGTTTCTTGCCTGCGTGAAGGCAGAATGACAGTGCGCCGTTCTGGTCAGGCTTCCTGTGATCTGATCGTGTCAGACAGCCACCGTCGCAGCGCAGAGCTGGAACCAGGCCGTGAACTCATTAATGAAAGAGCATCTGATGGGTTTTGCAATTCAGCTTAGCGGTCAGGCCTATATCTGAGCCTCGAACCTCAGAAGGTCGCTTGCCAGATCGTGCCATGCGGCAGCAGCATGATGGCCGCGATACCGAGAGCGATGCCGTAGGGAACTCCCGTACCTTTGTCATGAAGCTTGCCGATCCAGCCGACACTGGCGAGTGATTGAGGCAAGGGATGGCTGCGCAAGAACAGGATGGCGAGCGTGAGGGCGCCGCCCAGAAGTGAAGAAATCGCGAAATATTCCCAGAGCTGTCCAAAGCCGAGCCAGACTGCAGCCGCAGCTACAAACTTGGCATCACCCCCGCCGATCCATCCAAATGCAAACAGCGTGAAGGACACTGCCAGGACGAGCAGGCCGGCAAGCACGTGCCAGAGCACAGCCATGGGCGGCATCGCTGTCAGGATTGAGAAAACAATGAAGGTCGCAAGAACCGCAAAACACAAACGGTTGGATATGCGCATCGAAAAAAGATCGGAAAAACAGGCGTAGGCCAGCATGGTCGGCACAGCCGTCATAAGAATCAACTGGGTGAGATAAACGGTCATGGCTCGCCTCGGTGAAAGTGGCCTAGCGGTTATCCAGGCCCGCCGACATATCGACATACATCTGATGTATCCCTGAACGTACACCCTGCATTGATGTAACTATGCCAAGACCTATGATGGCTATGATCAGGCCGTACTCGATCGCGGTCGCACCACATTCGTCTCGCAGGAACTTCTTCAGCATCGAGAGCTCGCGGTTTGAGCGAAGGATAGGAACGCCCCCCTGCCGCCGATGGCGGCAGGGGGTAGCTTTTGCCCGAAGGCGGGTATTAACGAGCAGCAAGACCTGTTTCGACGTCGGTGAACGTGGAAACCAGCTTGCCCTTGACGCCCTGAAGCGACACAACGATGCCAACGCCGATGATGGCTGCAATCAGGCCATACTCGATGGCCGTTGCACCGGACTCGTCCTTGACGAAACGCGAAAAGAGAGACTTCATGATGATACTCCTTGCTCCACTGGTGGTTGCCTGTCTTCCCTTGGCGGGATGATCAGAACCGAGGATGAGAATACCTGTCATCAGTTGCGCCGTGGTTAATTTGATTGGTCAACCTCAAAGTAATCGATGATCTCGACAATTCTGGTTAACAAACAAGAAAACCGACCTATTCACAAATCTGGAAGTTTGCATGCCAAATCAGCAGAGATATATTTGATCAAATTCCTCAGCGTTATTTTTGTTTTCCAATAAACATTTATTCAATTTAACAATCCAGTAATCTATATCCCCTCTTCATTTACAGATCCGCACGGATCGCCCATGCGTATTTTCAGACCGAATACGATGAAGAGATCAGATAACCTCAAATATGGCGAAAGTGTTTGCTGAGACGCAGGCCCTGGGACTGATAGTTTGAGCCAGGCTTGCCGCCATACAAAGTGTCCGGCTCGGAGATCAGGCGCTCAAACATGAGCCTGCCGATGGTCTGGCCATGCTCCAGCGTGAAGGGCACCTCGAACGAGCGCACCTCGAGCACGGCCCGCGCCCGCGACCCATTGGCACGCGCATTGCCAAAGCCGGGATCGAAGAAGCCCGCATAGTGCACGCGGAAATCGCCGACGAGCGGATCGAAAGGCACCATCTCGGCTGCCACCGATGCCGGTATATGCACGGTCTCCCGCGACGCCAGGATATAGAACTGACCCGGATCAAG
>CAXTUM010000254.1:0-4945 GCA_964247205.1 uncultured Beijerinckiaceae bacterium | reverse complement strand
ATCGAGGCCATCTCGGGGTTTCTGCTGGGCAATCTGGCCGCCATCATCATCGCCACAGCCTTCGTTCACAAGAAGTCGCTGGAACAGGCGTTCTTTCCTGTCGTGGTGCTGATCAACACCATTCCTGTTGTGGCCAAAGCGCCGATTCTCGTGCTGCTGCTGGGCAACGGCATGGAGCCCAAGATCGCGATTGCGGCGCTGATCTGCTTCTTCCCCACCCTTGTGAACATGGTGCGGGGGCTCGAATCCGTGAACCCGCAGTCGCTGGAGCTGATGCGTGTGCTGTCGGCCTCGAAAAGCGAGACCTTCTTCAAGCTGCGGCTGCCAAACGCCATCCCCTATCTCTTCTCCGCCCTCAAGATCGCGGCTTCGACGGCTGTGATCGGTGCCATCGTCGGCGAGTGGATCGGCTCGACCACCGGCATCGGCGCGCTGATTATCCAGTCGACGTACAATTTCGACAGCGCCATGCTCTACGCCACCGTGATCGTCGGATCGGCGTTCTCGGTGCTGTTCTTTCTCACTATTTCACTGGCGGAGCGCCTTGTGGTGCGCTGGCAGCCCGCAAACCTGCATTGACCGGAGTATCACCATGACTGCGCCAGAAAACATCCAGGAAACCGCCGGTTCCGTTCCGGTTGTCAAACGCTCGGATGTCGTGGTTGTCGGCGGCGGACCCGCCGGTTTTGCGGCGGCAATCGCGGCTCGCCGTGAGGGTTGCTCGGTCACGCTGATCGAGCGCTATCCCTATCTCGGCGGTCTGGCCTCGGGCGGTATGGTGCTTGTGCTCGATGACATGAACAACGGCTACGAGGTGACCGTCACCGGTCTGTGCATGGAGATGATCGACCGGATGGCGAAGGTCGGCACCTGCGTTTTCCCGCCGAAGGAAGACCAGCGGCAGGGCTGGGATGTCTATAAAAAATGGGCGCATTGGGGCGTCTTCGATTTTCGCTCCTCCAGCAAACCCAATCCCATCGTCATGGCGGCGGCCTTTGATCCAGACGGCTGGAAGCGCGCCTCGAACGAGATGATCGAAGTGGCTGGCGTCGATGTACGGCTGCATTCGTGGTTTTCGAAAGCCATCGTCCGCGACGGGCGCATAGCCGGCGTGGTCTGTGAGACAAAGGCCGGCCGTCAGGCGATCATGGGTGATATCGTGATCGACACGTCAGGCGATCTCGATGTGGCGGCTGCGGCAGGCGCCCGCTTCACCGATGGCTCCTACATGATCACCACGGTGTTCCGTCTCGGCGGCGTTGATACGGAAGAGGCCGAGCGCTTCCGCTACGAGGAGCCGGAAGCCTTCGCTATCATCGACAAGGCGGCCAAGCGCGCGGTCGGCGGCTCTTGGGACCGCTGGTGGCTTTCCACGCCGCTGCCCGGCGTCGTCTGGTGCAACTGCCCGCATATGACGGGGTATGACGCCATGAAGGTCGAGGACCAGACCCGCGCTGATTTCGAG
This sequence comes from uncultured Beijerinckiaceae bacterium, assembly GCA_964247205.1. Taxonomy (GTDB): domain Bacteria; phylum Pseudomonadota; class Alphaproteobacteria; order Rhizobiales; family Beijerinckiaceae; genus JADCCX01. The sequence continues at coordinate 3,480 of CAXTUM010000254.1, read as the reverse complement.
GGCCGCAAGCGCATCTATGCGCTGGTTGATTATGCGCGCGCCCATGTGCCGGGTTTCGCCAGAGCCTATGTCATCGATGTCGCACCGCAGCTCGGCGTGCGCCAGACGCGGCTGTTGCAGGGCGAGTATGTGGTGACCAAGGACGACGTGAACCACCGCGTGCATTTCCACGACACCGTGGCGCGCGGACGGGATTACTACACGCCCTACCGGTCAATGCTGCCGCAGGATATCGAAGGGCTTATCGTTGCCGGACGGCATTATTCCGCCACGGAATCCGCCCAGAAACTGTCGCGCGAAATTCCGCCCTGCATGTCCATGGGCCAGTCCGCTGGTGTCGCGGCGGCTCTGGCGCTGTCCGCCAGCATTTCGTTGCGCAAGGTCAGCCCCAAGGCAATCTGCGCCCGTGTTCGCGCTCAGGGCGGCGATCCCGGCGATATTCCATCGGCCAATGCCAAAGTCATGGAGAATGCGGCGTGACCACCACCAATCTTCCCCTTTCGGGTATTCGCATCATCGATTTCACGCAGGTGATGATGGGGCCAGTCGCGACCCAGATGCTCGCGGATTACGGCGCTGATGTCATCAAGATCGAGAAGCCCGGCACCGGCGACCTCTCGCGCACGGCCTTTCCGGACGATCCCGCCGGATTGCTGGGACCGGTCTATTGCTCGCTCAACCGCAACAAGCGTTCGATCGTGCTCGATACCCGCAGTGCCGAGGGCAAGGCGGTTGTCATGAAGCTGGTTGAAACCGCTGATGTCGTGGTCAACAATTTCCGCGCCGGTGTGATGGAGCGGCTGGGCTTCGGCTACGAGGCGCTGGCGAAGCTCAACCCGAGGCTGATCTACGCCGTCGGCACCGGTTTTGGCCTGACCGGACCCTACGCCCACAAGGGCGGGCAGGATGTGCTGGCGCAGGCCATGTCCGGCGTGATGCACCGCCGCTCCGACGACAGCCTGCCGCTGTCGATCTATTCCACGACTTTTGCCGATTATTCCGCCGGAATGCACATGGTTCAGGGCGTGCTGCTGGCGCTGTTGCAACGGGCAAAGACCGGCAGGGGGCAGCGCATCAGCGTCTCGCTGTTCGATTCCATGCTGGCCGCGCAGACACAGGAAGCGGCGGCGCAGATGATGCGCGGGCGTGCCGTGAACTGGGGCGCCATGCCGCTTTCGGGTGTGTTCATGACCACGGACAGCGCCGTTGTGCTTGTGGGAGCCTTCAAGGCCAATCCGCTGCGCGATATCTCGACCGCTCTCCAGATCGAGGACCTGTCGCTTGACTCCCGCTTCACCAGCCACGCCGTGCAGGTGCAGAACAAGGCCGCACTGCACGCCATCTTCCGCGCGCGTTTCGCCTCCAACACTACGGCTTACTGGCTGGAGCGGCTGGAACAGCAGGATCTTCTCTGCGCGCCAGTCATGACGCTGGCGGAAGCTCTGGCTGATGAGCAGACCGCAATCAACGGCATGGTGCTTGAGGCCGATGGCGAGGTGGAGCACATCAAGGTGGTCGGCTCGCCCATTCACATGGAGGCGGCGCCGGTGACGATCCGTATTCCGCCCGCGCATCTCGGCCAGTACACCGAGGCTGTTCTGCGCGAACTCGGACTTGCGACAGCGCAGGCGGCGGAATAATGGCAGTTCATTTCGAGGTCCGTGACCACGTCGCGCGCATCACGATTGACCGCCCCGAGGTCATGAACGCGGTTGATGCCGTGACCGAGAGTGAGCTTGAAAAGATATGGTCATCCATCGAGGGAGATCGCGGCGTTCGTGCCGTTGTCCTGACCGGGGCCGGAGAGCGCGCCTTCTGCACCGGCGCGGACATGAAGGCGGGCAGCGGCTCCTCCGGTCTCGAATACTGGGCGAGTACGAGGCCCAACGGCTTTGGCGGCATTGCGCTGCGCCAGACGCTGGATGTGCCGGTGATCGCGCGGGTGAACGGCCATGCGGCGGGCGGCGGGTTCGAGATGGTACTGGGCTGCGACATCGTGGTTGCCGCAGACAATGCCACGTTCAGCCTGCCAGAGGCGCGCGTCGGCCGCCTGCCGCTGGACGGCGGCATGACGTTATTGCAACGGCAGATTCCGTTCCGCGCAGCCATGGGCATTATGCTGACCGGGCGGCGCATCAAGGCAACGGAGGCGCTTTCTCTCGGCCTTGTCAACGAGGTTGCTTCTCTGGCCGAACTGGACACTTCCATCGAGCGCTGGCTTTCCGATATCCTGGCCTGTGCGCCGCTCTCGGTCCGGGCCATCAAGCAGGTCGTGCGGCGCACGGCCCATCTCACTGCGGTCGAGGCGCAGGCGCAGCGATTGCCCGCGCTCGTCGAGGCGCTGAATTCGCAAGACTCGACAGAGGGCGTGAAGGCGTTCATCGAGAAGCGGAAACCCGTCTGGTCAGGACGGTGAGGGCAGGGCCATGCTCCACGCTGCCGCGCTCTATTATTTCCGGGAAGTGGCGCGCAGCGGCTCGATCCGCCGGGCTGCGCAAACGCTCAACATTGCGGCCAGTGCCGTCAACCGCCAAGTCCTGAATCTTGAAACAGATCTTGGAACGCCGCTGTTTGACCGCCTTCCTGGCGGAATGCGGCTGACAACGGCAGGTGAACTGCTTCTGAGTCATGTCACGAGCACGCTGCACGATTTCGACAGGGTCCGGGCATCCATAGACGATCTCAAAGCGGCCCGCTCCGGCCATGTGGCGATAGCGGCCGTGGATTCCATGCTCGTCGATTTCCTGCCCCGCTCGATTGACCGTTTTCGTCTTGATTTCCCGGCCGTCACCTATTCCGTAGTGGCTGCCCAGCCCCCTGATGTCCTCGCCATGGTTGCTGCAGGGGACATCGATATCGGATTTACCTTTGTCGGGAAGGTCCCTCACGCTGTCCGCTTTCTCACTGATATTCCGGCGCCCATCGGTATGGTCATGCGGTCCGATCACCCTTTGGCCAGACAGCCAAACGTAACATTTGCGGAAGCGGCAGTTTACCCGATCCTGACCCAGTCAGGCCCTTTGCCGAAAGGGGCAGACATTGATGCGGCATTCGCAACTTTCAAGCTGGAGTTGCGCCCGCGACTCCAGTCAAACTCGATCCAGATGCTGAAGCTGTCGATCATGCTCAACATGGGGATTTCATTCTTTACCCGGCTGGGTTTCCTCCACGAGATCGAGCAAGGCGATATTGTCTGGCGACCGCTTGCCTCCCCAGGCGTGAACACCGTGCGTCTGGGTCTTGTCATTCCGGCGAACCGATCGCTCAGTCCTCCGGCAGAGCAGCTGGCCAGACGGCTTTCCGAGAACCTCCATCGTTATGCTGGAATTTAGAGCATTGCCCGGCAGCTGGGATGAGACAATCCAGTTCGATCCGGGCCGAGAGCGATCCGGTGGATGCTCAAGGGCAGGATCAAGACATACCTGCAGCCCTCACGCGGGCCGCCGCCACCTTGAATTCCGGTATCTTCCCGTCGGGATC
>CAXTUM010000253.1:0-4967 GCA_964247205.1 uncultured Beijerinckiaceae bacterium | reverse complement strand
GTCATCGCCTCGGCGGCGGCTCTTCGTCCAGTGGCCGAGGCTGCGGCAGCGATCGTGGCCGCCCGCCCACCACAACATTTGAACACAACCGAGGCGCGTCGGCTGGTCATTCAGGACTCCGGGTATCAGCTCTCATTCTCCCCGCTGGAGTTCAACGGCTGGCAACTCGTCGTTATTGTGCCGGAAGCCGAGTTTCTCAGCGGCATTGAAATGACGACACGACGCGCCTTGTTCAGTTTGCTCAGCCTTTCCCTCTTGCTTGGACTGGCAGCCGCAGCTCTGGCGCAACGCGTTCTGTCCGAGCCAGTCGCTACACTGACGTCGAATCTGGCAAAGATCGAGCGCTTCGAACTTGAGGCGATTTCTCATCGCTCCAGCGGCCTGCAGGAGTTCAACCAGCTTTCTCTCGCCATGACGCGGATGGCTGCCGGTCTGGCTGATTTCGCAAAATTTATCCCGACCGATCTTGTCAGGACCCTGCTGGCCGATGGCGTGCGCGCGGCTCCCGGTGGCGAAACGCGTCAATTGGCCGTGATGTTCGCGGATGTCGCCGGCTTCACCAAAATCTCCGAGCGCATGGGTACTGCCGTCATCAAGGTGATAAGCGGCTACCTTGATGTCGTCTCTGGCACGGTCGAAGCGAATGGCGGAACGGTCGACAAGTATATCGGCGACGCAGTCATGGCGTTCTGGGGTGCTCCACGGCTGGATGCCGAGCAGGCCCGTAATGCCTGCCGGACAGCGCTTGCTGCAATCGATGCCGTGCGGGATTCAGGTATTACCGATGACCGCGGTGAGCCGTTGCAGGTCAGGATCGGCCTGCACTCAGGAGTCGCTGTTGTCGGCAACATCGGCTCCAGCCGTCGCCTGAACTACACAGCCATAGGCGATACGGTGAACCTCGCCAGTCGGCTTGAGGGCGTGAACAAGGTTTTCGGAACGTCAATCCTGATCAGCGAGGACACGAAGATTGCGGCAGGCGACGCATTTGTGACGCGCGAGCTTGCAGAGGTATCCGTGTTGGGTAGAGCCGAACCGATCCGTGTCCATGAACTCCTCGGTGACGGCGGCATGACACAGAAGCCGTCCTTTGCGCTTCTGTACGAAGAGGCGCTGGGAGCTTATCGTCAACGCGATTTCGCCGCTTCAATAGAGCTTGCCCGGCAGGCATTGCAGGATCGTCCTACGGACGGTCCCTCTGCGTGGCTGCTGGCGATCTGTGAGGGATTGCGTGATGCGCCGCCACCTCTGGCATGGCGAGGCGTGGTTCCGCTCGATAGCAAATGAGGCCTGCGCTGTGCGATCAGATGATCCCGCCTTCCCACTCCCGCCCGTTAGCGACGTGACAACCGGGATGTTCGTCACGTTTTGGGGTGTGCGTGGTTCAACGCCCGTTTCCGGCAATGATTGCCGGATTTTTGGCGGCAGCACGATGTGTCTCGAGGTGGAGACCAGTGAGCGCCGGATAATTCTGGATGCAGGTTCAGGAATCCGGAAACTTGGCCAGAAACTCTGCAAGCAGAAAGTGTCGAACATCGATATCGTCCTGACCCACTTTCACCTCGATCACGTGATGGGTCTGACGACCTTTTCGCCACTCTTCCAGAACGGCACTTCAGTAGTAGTGCACGCACCGATCCTGCAGGATAAACATCCCGAACCAATCCTGCATCGCTTGCTGGGTGAGCCATTTTTCCCCGTCCCAATGAAAGACGCCGGGGCATCCTTTACAATTCGGGCTTTTCATCCGGGAGATGACATCCATTTGGCGGGGCACCACATCCACACCGCAAACCTGTCCCATCCGGGCGGCGCATGTGGCTACCGCATTGATGCTAACGGACGCAGCATCGCTGTGATTACTGACTACGAGCACGGTTCTGACAGGCCCGAACCATCGCTGGTCGCGCTTTGCAGTGGCGTGGATATGATCCTCTATGATGCGCACTGGGATGAAGATCATGACTATAAGGCCCATCGAGGCTGGGGACATTCAACCTGGCAGGCCGGATTGCGTCTCATGCAGGCTGCTGGTGCGGAACGCCTTGGCTGTCTGCATCATGCACCCGAGGCGACGGATGACGTGCTGTCGAGGCGCGAAGCCTGTTTGACCCAAATTCATCAAGCCAGCTTCTTCGCCCGCGAGGGGGAGATGATTGTTCTGTAAGCGACGCCACCACCACACGATGGATTGCTGACCTGTTTTGATAATCCCAAGCTCACCGCGCCGACGACGATACCGTCTTGTCAAGGTTTCGCGCCAGATATGCAGCAAGCACGAGTGCTGCGCCGATGCCTGCGACGCATGCGTTCCATCCGTAGGTGTCGAAGAAAAACCCGAGCAGCGCCGTGCCGACAAGCCCGCCGGTGAAGTAGCTCGCAAGGTAGAGACCGCTGGCTGTTGCGCGGGCCTCGGGTGCCGCACGGCTGACAAATCCTGTTGCTGCGGCCTGCGCGAAGAAAGTTCCGATGGCTACCAGCGCCAAACCCGGCACCATTGCGAACAGAGATGGGATCGTGATGAGAGGCAGGCCGAGGGCAGCGATTGCCAGCGAGATAATGAGCGTCCGTCTGGTTCCGAAGCGGGAAACGGCATTGCCGGCCAGCGGCGTGGTGATGATGGATGGAATGAAAACGAAATAGACGAGGCCAATTGCCATCGGGGCGACTGACAAAGGTGCCTGCACGAGCACGAAGTTCACGTAGGTAAAGACGCCGATGAACACGAACAGAATGCAGAAACCGATCATGAACGCGGCACGCAACGGTGGGTTGCGCAGCAGGTCGAAGACACCAACCGCAGTACGGTGGCCAGCGCTGGTGCTCGCCGTAACACCACGTATTGTCATGGCTGCCAGCGCCGCCCCAGCCAGATTGAGCGCGGCAAAGGCGTAGAAGTTGAACGACAGTCCGAATCCGTCGGCCAGACCGGATGACAGGATTCGTCCCACCAGATTGGAGGCAACATTCCCTGTAATGTAAGCGGCAAAGGCGCTTGCTGCCTGTTCCTGTGACATGGCGGATTCACCCAGATGGGCAAGCGTCAGCGTGAAAGCCGTAGCCATGCACAAGCCCTGAACAATCCGCAAAGCCGTGAATGTGCCCAGGTCCGGTGCATGCGCGAGGAGCAATGTGGGGACAGCAAGGATAGCAAGGCTTGCCACAATTCCGCTGCGCCGGTTGATCGGTCCCGAGAACAGTGCGGTCAGCAAACCCGCAATCGCCATGCCGATCGTGCTGGCGTTGACGGCGACACTCATGGCGGCAGGGGTCGCGCCGTAGTGCGCACGAAGTGATGGCAGGATTGCCTGCGTCGCAAACAGATCAACGACGGTCAGAAACGCGATCAGTCCGATAAGAAGATTCTTCGCCACCTCTTTACGATCCGGAAGGCGCTGGCTTTTGATGCCTCTGCTGGCTTGCTCGCGCTTTGCGTTATGCAATGGAAGCTCCATGTTTGGTTTCCGGCCATGCCTTTGGCGGTGAGGGAGCCGCAGCCTTTGGTCTTGACTATCGACCGGAGAGCGAGAGACCGGAAATACTTCCTTGCTTGATGTTCAATAGGTCCGGGCTATCGCTGGGAGTAATACTCCAAAATTGGTTCAAGAGAGCTACTATGGCATGCGCACTCGAACGATAGCAAAGCGCTTCCAGAGAATGCGCTCCCAAATTCGGTCAAATGTCATTGTGCATTTGTCAGCGCTGAAACAAATCCCACATTGGGATGTCTATTTGATCAGCGATAAAAATTGGAGACCTGATTCCTTCGATTATTCTTGTAATTTCTGTTTTTGGATTGACGAGCAGCCCTCTGGACTTCGTGTTTGGGTCATAACTTCCCGTTCGCCGCGTCGCACCATCGGACATCGATGCTTCCATCAAGCAGACATTGACTCGGTATAGCAGCCGTTTTTTGGCGCTGCGCCCATTACACCTCGCAGTCTTGTTGTGATCCGCCGGTCTGGATGCAACCATTCAGCGCCCCGGCCGCGGCGTCCAGAAAGGACTGCAACTCTCTTTTCGGACGAATTATACCATCGGCCTGCAGGAATGACTCTGGGGATTCCCAAAGAGCGTTTTGCGTGATTCAACATGGTGTGGAGGGACCGCACCATGCCGTGCGTCGCCGAGATCAAGTCTGGCCATACGGCTGAGGAACTTCGCCGGTTTGCGGCCACCAGCAAGCATGCCAATCAGAGCCGACGATTGCTGTCGCTGGCGGCAGTGCTGGACGGGAAGAGCCGCGCGGAAGCCGCAAAGATCGGCGGGATGGACCGGCAGACGCTGCGGGACTGGGTGCACCGGTTCAACGCGAGCGGGCCGGAAGGGATCAAGGACGATTGGCGCAAAGGCAATCAGATGCGGCTATCCGACGCGCAGCCGGCTGAACTGGCCGGGATCTTCGAGACCGGCCCTGACCGGAAGGTTCACGGCGTGGTACGCTGGCGCAGGGCCGGTCTTCAGCGCGTCATCGCGGAGCGCTTTGGCATTGACTATCACGAACGGACCATCAGCAAGATATTGAAGCAGCTTGGCTTCTCGCACAGCAGCGCCCGTCCGCGACACCCGATGCAGGATGGCCAAACCATCGCGGTGTTAAAAAAACTTCGCCCGGACGCTTGCGGCGCACATCGCAGGCATAGCCAGAGGCAAGACAGTCGAGATCTGGTTCCAGGACGAGGCGAGGATCGGCCAGAAGAACGGCCTTGTCAGGCAATGGGCGCGACGGGTGAGCCGGAAGTTCGGTCTGAAGATGACTCAATTCCATCACATATATCGATAAATGTAGTTTATTGCGTCGATAACCGCCCGTCAAATGGCGGATAGCTTGCATGGAAATCAACGATCATGGCTGCTCGCTCGGCCCCAATGATTGCGCAGAACCGTACCGTGTCTCTCAATCCTGACCCGCTGGGGCCGCGCGTACTTTTCTCTACCGGACAGTGTCCGAAGGTCAGCGTCATCCA
>CAXTUM010000252.1:0-4973 GCA_964247205.1 uncultured Beijerinckiaceae bacterium | reverse complement strand
GCCGTCTCGTAGCGCGCACGGAAACCGAAGGTGAGATCGGCTGATGCACCGAGTTCCTCGCCCAGCCTGCGCTTCGCAGCGGTAAGTGTCTTTTCTCCCACGCGCGGATGACCACAGCAGGTATTCGCCCACAGCCCTCCAGAATGATACTTTCCGGCGTAACGGCGCTGCAGCAGGATCAGGCCTTCAGCGTCGAACAGGAAGATCGAGAAAGCGCGATGCAGCTGTCCCTGCCTGTGCACGGCGAGCTTCTCGCCTTCTCCCGTCTTTCGGTTCTGCTCATTCACCAGAATGAGCGTCTCCTGCTGTTGCGCGGAGCGGACAAAGGAGGGTGCGTGAATGTTCATGGTGGCTCCCCCCTTTCTGCCGTTGATTAGATCGCTTTTCCTTACGCTTGAACAGCAGCAATCGCATCCGTGAGTTTACGGCTCAGTTCATGTTCCTGACAGCGGCCTGCAGCACCGGCAGCAGCTTCTCCCGCATATCCAGCGCACTCATCTGCGCGGATGCGACAGAGATGTTGATGGCGACTTTGGGTGGACCGGAAGTCTCGGGGATCGGTACCGCAATCGAGCGGAGTCCAAGTTCGAGTTCCTCGTCGACCAGCGCATAGCCGCGTTCGCTGATTCTGCCCAATTCCCGCCGCATGCTCTCTGCATCGGTGATTGTCCGGGACGTGAGCCTGGGAAACGGCGCGCGCTGGAGAAATGTGTGCTTGTCGGCCTCGGGAAGAAACGCGAGCAACGCGCGGCCCATGGATGTCGCATGAGAGGGCAGGCGGCTGCCGATGCCAAGCCCCACCGACATGATGCGCCGCGTGGCGGAACGGGCGACATAGACAATCTCGTCGCCATCAAGGATTGCAGCGGAGGAAGACTCACCGGTCTGTTGCATGATGCGGTCGAGAGCAGGCTGCACCCGCTCGGGAATGGAGCTTGCTTCCAGATAGCCCCTGGACAGCCGCAGCACGCGCGGCGTCGGGGTGAAGAACTTGCCATCGGTCGAAACGTAACCGGCGTGGAGCAGGGTCAGCAGCACACGGCGCGCCGCTGCACGGCTCAGGCCTGCTTCACGCGCCGCAACGGCGATGGTCAACCGGTCTCTCCGGTCGGAATACAGCGCGAGCACGGCCAGGCCCTTTTCGAGGCCAGCAATGAGATTCTTTGTATCGACACCGCCAGAAGGAGACTGGATTGACAAATGGGGATACTTTCATTTATTTATGATCGATATACGCACATTGTGCGATAAACGCACATAAGTCAAGCTTTTTGGGGTTCGTGATGGCCGAATTTCTGTCGCTGAAAGACGCCGTTGCGTCCCGCGTCGAGGATGGTGATACAGTCGCCATGGAAGGCTTCACGCATCTCATTCCCTATGCTGCGGGCCACGAGGTCATCCGCCAGAAGCGGAAAAACCTGACACTGATCCGCATGACGCCCGACATTCTCTACGATCAGCTCATCGGTATGGGCTGCGCTGACCGGCTGATCTTCTCATGGGGCGGCAATCCCGGCGTTGGCTCGCTGCACCGCATGCGTGACGCTGTCGAGAATGGCTGGCCGCACAGGCTGGCGCTGACCGAGCACAGCCATGCCGCCATGGCCAACGCCTATGAGGCCGGTGCGGCAAACCTGCCTTTCGCCATGCTCAGGGGATACATTGGCGCGGATTTGCCCAAGGTGAACCCGGCCATCAAGTCCATTGCCTGTCCTTACACAGGAGAGGTTCTGGCGACGGTCCCGGCGATACGCCCTGATGTGGCGATCATCCACGCGCTTCGCGCTGACCGGAAGGGCAATGTGCTGATCGAGGGCATCACCGGCGTGCAGAAGGAAGCCGTGCTTTCCGCCAAACGCTCGATTATCACGGTCGAGGAGATTGTGGACGAGTTCGGCCCGCGCAACGCCAATGCGATCATCCTGCCGCACTGGACCGTGGGCGCCATCGTCGCCATACCCGGCGGGGCACATCCGTCCTATGCCCAGGGCTATTACAAGCGCGACAACGCATTCTACATTGCCTGGGATGCGATCGCGCGCGAACGCGAGACGTTCCTCACATGGATGGAGAAGCATGTGATCAATGCGGGCCCTGACGTGTTCGCCAGCCGCATTCCAAAAGCGGCGTAAGGAAAGCGATCATGAACGCCCATACTTCTCCTGCCTCAACCGTCACGCCGACTGAGATGATGACCATCGCGGCGGCCCGCGCCCTCAAGCCCACTGATATCTGTTTCGTGGGCATCGGTGCGCCCTCAGCCGCCTGCAACCTTGCCCGCCTGACCCATGCTCCCGGCATCACTCTGATCTATGAAAGCGGCACCATCGGCACCGAGCCGGATGTCCTGCCGCTGTCCATCGGCGACGGCGATCTCTGCGACACCGCTCTGACCACGGTGCCCGTGCCGGAAATGTTCCGCTACTGGCTGCAGGGAGGGCGCATCACAGTGGGATTTCTGGGCGGCGCCCAGATCGACCGCTTCGCCAACCTCAACACGACGGTGGTCGGCAGCTATGACCAGCCGAAAGTGCGCCTGCCCGGCGGCGGCGGCGCGCCCGAGATCGCCAGCAGTTGCGGCGAGGTGTTCATCACCATGGCGATGGGCAACCGCGCATTCGTCGAAAAGCTGCCGTTCATCACCTCCATGGGGCACGGCGAGGGGGGCGATCACCGCGCGCGTCTCGGTCTGAATACCAAAGGGCCGACGCGCCTGATCACCGATCTGTGCGTCTTCACACCTGATCCCGTGACGAAGGAGATGACGGTTGTGTCGCTGCATCCTGGCGTGACCCGCGAAAAGGTGCAGGAAAATTGCGGTTGGCAAGTGAAGTTTGCGGCAGATCTCGTCGAGACTCCGCCCGCAACTGCGGAAGAGCTTTCGGTGCTGCGGGCTCTTCACGCCCGCACCAGAAAAGCGCATGGGATTTCGTCATGATCGACGCCTACATCTGCGATTACACCCGCACCCCAATCGGCCGCTACGGCGGCGTGCTGGCGAAAGTGCGTGCGGATGATCTTGCCGCCGTGCCAATCCGGGCCTTGCTTGCCCGACATTCCGGTCTTGCCGCGCATATCGACGAGGTCTTTTTCGGCTGCGCCAATCAGGCAGGCGAGGACAACCGCAATATCGCCCGCATGGCAAGCCTTCTGGCGGGCCTGCCCGAAACCGTGCCCGGCGTGACGCTGAACCGGCTCTGCGCCTCAGGCCTTGATGCTGTCGGAGCAGCAGCGCGCGCCATCAAGGCGGGCGAGATTGATCTGGCCATTGCGGGCGGAGTGGAAAGCATGACCCGCGCGCCCCTCGTTATGGGCAAGGCGGCTGAGGCATGGCAGCGCTCGGCGGATATCTTCGACACTACCATCGGCTGGCGCTTCATCAATCCGCTGATGAAACAGCAATACGGCGTCGATTCCATGCCTGAGACCGGCGAGAATGTCGCCGAAGACTTCCAGATCACGCGCGAGGCGCAGGACGCATTCGCCTTGCGCTCTCAGCAGCGCGCCGCCCGTGCGCAGGCCGACGGTTACTTCGCGGGCGAGATCACGCCTGTCACAATCCCTGGCAAGGTACCTGTCGTGGTGGAGCGGGATGAACACCCACGCGCCGACACAACCATGGAAATGCTGGCGAAGCTGAAAAACTTCGTGCGCAATCCCGGCACTGTCACTGCAGGCAATGCGTCAGGCGTCAACGATGGTGCGGCAGCCATGATCCTCGCTTCGGCGGCAGCAGTGAAAAAATTCAACCTGACGCCGATGGCGCGCGTGCTGGGGCTGGCCTCGGCGGGTGTGCCGCCGCGCATTATGGGCATCGGCCCTGTTCCCGCCGTGCAGAAACTGGTGGAGCGCCTGGGCCTCAAGCTTTCGCAAATCGATGCGATGGAGCTGAACGAGGCTTTCGCGAGCCAGGGCATCGCCTCGCTGCGCCAGCTCGGGCTTGCCGAGGATGCGGATTTTGTGAATCCTAATGGCGGGGCCATCGCGCTGGGCCATCCGCTCGGGATGTCCGGCGCACGCATCGCCGGGACCCTGGCAAGGCAGCTCCGGAAAAGCGGCGGACGCTACGGCGTGGCCACGATGTGTGTAGGCGTTGGACAGGGCGTCGCGCTGGCGATCGAGAGGGTACAATGAGCAGAAGCTTTCCACTGAAGAGCACGGAGGGTCATCCGGCCTCCCTGACACCGAACTACAAGAGCAGCCTGCGGCGAGCACCGAGCCAGCCTCTCGTGATCATCCCGCCAACAATGACGGAGATCACCGGCCCCGTCTTCGGCCATAACTCGGTCCGGCCCGACGAGGCTGATCTCACGAAACAGCACAAGGGCGATCCTCTGGGCGAGCGCATCATTGTTGCCGGTCGCGTGACGGACGAGGATGGACGCCCTGTGCCCAATACCCTCATCGAGGTGTGGCAGGCGAATGCCGCAGGCCGCTATGTTCATGTGGCCGATCAGCATCCGGCCCCTCTTGACGAGAACTTCACCGGGGCAGGCCGCGTGGTCACCGATGCCGAGGGCAATTACCGCTTCGTATCGGTCAAGCCCGGTGCCTATCCCTGGAAAAACCACCACAATGCCTGGCGTCCTGCACACATCCATTTCTCGCTGTTCGGAGCATCGTTCCTCAGCCGGATGGTGACGCAGATGTATTTCCCCGGCGATCCGTTGTTTGCTTTCGATCCGATCTACAATTCCGTGCCCGATGCGAAGGTGCGCGAGCGCATGGTGTCGAAGTTCTCGCTCGACCTGACCGAACCGGAATGGGCGTTGGGCTATAATTTTGACATCGTCTTGCGTGGCCGCGACGCCACGCCGATGGAGGAACCGCATGATGACTGAGCCAGCTGCAACCAAACGCCCAGCCGGTATCACGCCGTCTCAGACCGTCGGGCCGTTCTTCCATTACATGATGACGCCGCATGCCTATGATGTGCCGGAACTGTTCGTGACCGATCTCACGGATGGAACGGG
>CAXTUM010000251.1:0-4982 GCA_964247205.1 uncultured Beijerinckiaceae bacterium | reverse complement strand
CGACGGCGGGGAACTTCACGCACACGATCAACCGGGCCGGGCGCATCGCGGCCACGCTGAAGGGCGGCGTCAACCAGGGCACCTATACCTACGACGCCTTCGAGCGGCTGCGCATCCGCGTGGTCGCCAACCAGACGCCGGCGGCGAACAACGGCGCCACCCATTATGTCTGGGATATATCAGGGCAGATCATCGCGGAGGCCAACGGCTCCACCGGGGCGACGCTGCGGGAAACCATCTACCTCGACAGCATGCCGCTGGCGGCAATCGATGCGGCGGCGTTCCTGGAGGTGATCGTCGAGGCGTTGCGGCAGAGACTACCCCCGGTCCCGCAACAGCCGCCCCTTCTCCCGGTCCCAGTCCCGCTGCTTTTCCGTCTCGCGCTTGTCGTGCAGTTTCTTGCCCTTGCCAAGAGCGATCTCGACCTTGGCGCGGCCCTGATCGTTGAAGAACAGCTTGAGGGGTATGATCGTCATGCCGTCGCGCGATGTCGCGTGGAAAAGCCTGGCGATTTCCTTCCGGTGCAGCAACAGCTTGCGGGGCCTTTTCGGCTCATGGTTAAAGCGGTTGGCCTGCAGATATTCCGGGATGTAGGAATTGATCAGATAGAGTTCGCCGTTCTCGTTGGAGGCATAGCTTTCCGCGATCATGGCCTTGCCGAGCCTGAGGCTTTTCACCTCCGTGCCGGTCAGCATGATGCCCGCCTCGACGACATCACCGATCTCGTAGTTGAACCGCGCCTTGCGGTTATCAGCGATCAGCTTGTAGCGGCTTTTCTTCGGTTTGCCTGAAGGCTGCGGCTTGGCAATTGCTGGTTTGATCGGGATGGTGCTCATGAATGACGCAGCTGAATCAATTCAGCAATCCCGCATGCACAAGCGCCTTGCGGATCGCATCCTTCGTGCCGGCCGTCACTGACAACAGCGGCAGACGCACCTCCTCGTTCATGCGGCCCAGCAGGTTGAGGCCTGCCTTGGCACCGGCAAGACCGGGCTCCATGAACGTGGCATCATGCAGCGGCACGAGGCGGTCCTGAACCTTCAGCGCACCCGCATAATCCCCCTTGAGGGACAGGTTCTGCATCTCGGCGCACAGCTTGGGCGCGATATTGGCGACGACCGAAATGCAGCCGTGGCCACCCGCCGCGTTATAGGCCAAAGCGGTCATGTCCTCGCCCGAAAGCTGGATGAAATCCGGCCCCATCAGATGCCGCTGCTGCGACACGCGGGCCACGTTGCCCGTGGCGTCCTTGACACCCGCGATGTTGCGCCCGCGCTCGTAGAGCCGCGCCATCGTGGCGTTCGACATATCCACCACCGAGCGCGGCGGGATATTGTAGATCAGGATCGGGATGCCAACAGCATCGTCAATGGCGGCAAAATGCTGATAAAGGCCCTCTTGCGTCGGCTTGTTATAGTAGGGTGTGACCACGAGCAGCGCATCGGCACCGGCCTTTTCGGCATGCTTCGCCAGATCAATCGCTTCAGCCGTGTTGTTGGAACCTGCTCCCGCCACAACCGGCGCGCGGCCCTTCGCTTCAGATACGCACCATTCCACCACCTGCTTGTGCTCGGCGTGGCTGAGCGTGGGGCTCTCGCCCGTGGTGCCGACCGGAACGAGACCGGATGTTCCGTTGTCGATCTGCCAGCTTACATGGGCGCGGAAGGCAGCCTCATCCAGTTTGCCGTTGCGGAAGGGCGTGACAAGCGCGGTGAGCGACCCCTTGAGCGAACGGCTGGAAGACATGGCAACAGACCTTTGAGACACGATGCATCAGAGCGCGATGCTTTACCTGCGCTTTGAGCCTGATGCAAAGGGAAAGGGTCAATCAGCGGTTCATGCGTTTGGCGTCCGCCGCGTTCATCAGCCCCATCAGCAGCTGCAGGGGCGGCGTTGTATCGGGGGAAAACGCAATGCCTCCGCTGGCCGATGCTGCCGCCTCATCAAGGGGCACGGCCATCATGCTCCACTCCGGGAAGCTTCTGTTCCTGATCTCGCGGGTCAACAGAATGCGCACATCGGAATGGCGCGTGTCACGCTCGATGCGGGTGTAGGTTTCCGCAACGGCAGCTTCCGGTCCTTCAATCACCTGAAGAAACCAGTTCCGGCTGTGCCCCAGGCAGCCCGTAATTCCGTTCTGGCCGTTGAGACGGATCGCAGTGTTCATGATGGAGGCAAGCTCATCCCCGTGCCTCCCTTCGGAAAGGCGGGCACGGCTGCAATAGATCAACTGGGTGTAGGGCATGATTCTGCCTCTTTTTGACTGCTGATCCAGCGTCACGTCTTTTGGTTAACGATCCGTCAAGACCTCCTGTGCAGGAATGTGGGAAACCGCCATGAGAGGCTGATGAATGACCCGCATTCCTGCACGTCTGGCTGCTTCCCTTTTCGTTGTCACGGCCCTTCCTGCATCTTACGGCACTGCGGCCCAGGCGCAGATGATCCAGCTCAGCGACCCCGTGACGACAGGCTCACTTCCTGTTGAGCGCCCGTTGAAAATGGCCACTGCGGACCGGTTCCCGGAGATCGGCATGCTGAAATCCGCCGCCGATCTCTACCGCAAGGGCGATCTGGCGGCGGGGGATGCGCTGGCCCAGCGCATCATGGATTCACAAACGAGAATTGCCGCGGAATGGATTGCGATCCGCACGGCAGACCGCTCCGTCGGATTCGACCGGCTGAACAGATTTATTGCTGCCAATCCCGCCATACCCGCGCAGCGCTGGTTGCAGCGCAAGGCGGAGGACGCCTTGATCATCGAACGTACGAAGGCGGATCGCGTGCTGACGTTCTTTCAGACGCGCCAGCCCGAAAGCCCCAATGGCCGTGCAGCGCTGGCTGCGGCCCTCGCCAGCAAAGGCGAAACGGGCAAGGCTGGCCAGGCGGCGATGGACGCCTACCGCGACCGCACGATCACGCGGGATGTGGCCGAGTTTCTGGAAAAGACATTTCCGGAGGTTTTCACACCTGCTGAGAAGGCCATGCGCGCCCATCGGCTGATCCTCAACAACCAGCGCGCCGAGGGGCTTCGCGTCGCAGGAACTCTGGGCGATGATCAGCTGAAACTGGCACAGGCCCTTGCAGCCGCACAGGCCAAGGGGGAATCGTCCCAGCCGCTGGACGCCGTGCCCCCCGCGCTGCGCAGCCATTCGTCCTACAAGCTGGCGCAATCCCAGATCCTGCGCCGTCAGGACAAACTGGGTGAAGCATTGGCGGCCATGGTGACATCGCCGCGCGATGCCAGCCTGGTGGCGGATCCCGATGAATACTGGACCGAGCGCCGCGTTCTGGTTCGCCGTCTGCTTGACGCGAGGGAATTTGCGGGAGCCTACCGTGTTGCGGCGGAACACAGCGCTGTTTCAACCGGACGCCGCGCCGAAGCTGAATTCCATGCGGGCTGGATCGCGCTGCGCTATCTCGATTATCCGCAGACTGCGCTGATCCATTTCGATGAATCGGCCAGACTCGCCGAACTCACCGCCGCGAAATCCCGCGCCGCTTACTGGCGGGGCCGCGCGATCGATGCCGGCGCCGTGACCGAAGGGACCAGTGAGCGCGCCTACGAAATTGCCGCCGACCTGCCCGCAACCTATTACGGCCAGCTCGCCGCAGGCCGTCTTGGCCGCGACGCGCTGCATCTGCCGGTGACGGAAGCATCCGACATGGACGAGGCCATGGTGTTGGCGAGCCCGGCGGGTCAGCTGATCCAGCGCCTTCTGGACGCCGATCTGAAAGACCTTGCCACGCCGCTGGCCATCGATTTCGCCCGCACGGCACCCTCGGCCAGCCATGTCGATGTGATCGCCAGACAGTTCATGGCCATGGGCGATGCACCCACCGTGCTCGCCATCGGCAAGCTGGCGACCGCCAGGGGACTGGCGCTGGAGCAGCACGCCTTCCCCACATTCGGCATCCCGCGGTACCAGCCGCTGCCGGGCTCGCAGGACAAGGCGATGGTCTATGCCATCGCGCGGCAGGAAAGCGCCTTCAACGCCAAGGCGATCTCGCACGCCAATGCGCGCGGCCTAATGCAGATGCTGCCCTCCACGGCATCGCGCACCGCCAGCCGATTCAAAGTGCCGTTCAGCGCCGACAAGCTGATCGCCGAACCCGCCTTCAACGCCATGCTGGGCGCGGCCCATCTGGGCGAACTGATGGAGGAGACCAAAGGCTCCATCGTCATGACCTTCGCCTCCTACAATGCC
The DNA here is from genome assembly GCA_964247205.1 of uncultured Beijerinckiaceae bacterium. GTDB lineage: Bacteria > Pseudomonadota > Alphaproteobacteria > Rhizobiales > Beijerinckiaceae > JADCCX01. The sequence continues at coordinate 777 of CAXTUM010000251.1, read as the reverse complement.
GGCGGAGGCCGCGTGCGCGAATGGATCGAAGCCTTCGGCGATCCCCGCAAGCCCGGCGTGGATGTTGTAGACTGGGTTGAGCGCATCCCGTTCTACGAGACACGCCACTATGTGCAGAAGATCATGGAAAACTATCAGGTCTACCGCGCAAGGTTCACGGACAACCGGTCCGCCCTGATGATCAGCGAGGACATGGAGCGCGGGCGGCGGCAATAACACCCCGATACGACCCTACTCCCACTCGATCGTCCCCGGCGGCTTGCTCGTCACGTCATACACCACCCGGTTGACCCCCTTCACCTCGTTGATGATCCGCGTCGCGCACCTCCCCAGAAACGCCATGTCGTAAGGGTAGAAATCCGCCGTCATGCCATCCACCGAGGTCACCGCCCGCAAGCCCAGCACATGATCATAGGTCCGCCCGTCGCCCATCACGCCCACGGTGCGCACAGGAAGCAGCACGGCGAAAGCCTGCCAGATCGTGTCGTAGAGGCCCGCCTTGCGGATCTCGTCGAGATAGATCGCGTCCGCCTTCCGCAAAATGTCACATTTCTCCTTGGTCACCTCGCCGGGGATGCGGATGGCGAGACCCGGCCCGGGGAACGGGTGGCGGCCCACGAAGGCGGCTGGGAGGCCGAGTTCGCGGCCAAGCGCGCGCACCTCGTCCTTGAAGAGTTCGCGCAGCGGCTCCACCAGCTTCATGTTCATGCGCGCCGGCAGGCCACCCACATTGTGGTGCGACTTGATGGTGACCGACGGACCGCCGGAAAAGCTGAC
>CAXTUM010000250.1:0-4990 GCA_964247205.1 uncultured Beijerinckiaceae bacterium | reverse complement strand
TCCGCTCGATCTGCGCACCGCAGCGCTGCAGCTTCTTTTCCAGCGCCTCGAAGCCGCGGTCGAGATGATAGACGCGGTGGACAACTGTCTCGCCATCCGCCACCAGTCCACCGATCACCATGGCAACCGATGCCCTGAGATCGGTGGCCATGACCTGCGCCCCCGTGAGGCTCTTCACGCCCTCGATCACCGCCATATCGCCTTCAAGGCGTATCTTGGCGCCCAGCCGCGCCAGTTCCTGCACATGCATGAATCGGTTCTCGAAGATGGTCTCGCGGATATGCGAGACACCCTCGGCCCGGCACATCAGGGCCATGAACTGCGCCTGCAGATCGGTCGGGAAGCCCGGAAAGGGTTCAGTTGTGACATCGACCGGTGCGAGACCCGATCCGTTGCGGGCAACACGGACGCCATTGGGTCTGGCTTCGATGGTCACGCCGGTCTTGCCCAGCACATCAAAAGCCGCCGTCAGCAGATCGAAGCGGGCATTCTCGAGCAGCACATCACCACCGGCCATTGCCACGGCCATGGCATAGGTCCCGGTTTCGATCCGGTCGGGCAGCACGGAATGCCGCGCGCCATGCAGCCGCGTCACGCCTTCGATCTCGATTGTGGCGGTGCCCGCGCCAGAAATCTTGCTGCCCATGCGATTGAGCAGATCCGCGAGATCGATGATCTCCGGTTCCCGCGCAGCGTTGTGGATGACGGTCTTGCCATCGGCCAGCACAGCCGCCATCAGCGCAGTATGGGTTGCGCCTACCGACACTTTCGGAAAAACGATCTCTGCGCCCTTAAGGCCGTTCGGGGCGTCCGCCAGAACGTAGCCGGCCTCGATCTGGATTCGGACACCCAGGCGCTCCAGCGCCTGCAGATAGAAATCGACCGGCCGTGTTCCGATGGCGCAACCTCCGGGCAATGAGACCTTGGCCTTGCCCATGCGGCCCAGCAAAGGCCCGATGACCCAGAAGCTGGCCCGCATGCGGGATACGAGTTCGTAAGGCGCAGTCGTATCGACGATCTGGCGTGCCGAAAGGTCTATGGTCTGCCCGGTTTCGGTGCTCTGGCCGGCGAGACGGCCCGCGATCTTGTGATCGACTCCATGGTTGCTGAGGATGCGCAGGAGTTGCGTCACATCCGAGAGACGCGGGACGTTATCGAGCGTCACAACGTCGTCGGTCAACAGGGCCGCGGTCATCAGCGGCAGCGCGGCATTCTTGGCGCCTGAAATGGGAATCACGCCGTTGAGTTTTGATCCGCCTGTGATGCTGATCCGATCCATATGAAACCGTCTCTTCCATTTCTTGACGTTACGGCAGGCAATAGCGTTGCTGTTTCGACAGCACTAAGACTCGTTTTTGACAACACCGGGCTGGGTCGAAGGCACGGCGCCATTGGCATCAGGCGGCTGCGATAGTGGCAGACGCCGCCGTTCCTGCAACTTCCTTTGACCCAGATTTTTCCGCAAAGCTTCCGCAAGACGAAGCTTTCGGACCGATTTAGCATCCGGGGTCTCCGGCACCGGTCACACCTTTCTGTCGCAGCGATGGTTTAATGGCGCTGCTGACTTTCCGCAAGCGTGTCCGCCAAATCCTTAACTGCAGACGTGAGTGCAGCACGCAGGAATTGCTCAATTGCCACACAGAGTTCTAGTGTAATTGCGGGGTTTTGGGAACAAATGATCGCACAGACAACGCCACGACGAACCGTCTCAGGGTTAGCGCAGAACCTTTCTTCCGCAAGTCTTAAAACAGACTTTCAGCGTTCACTCCTCGAAATCTGTCACGCAAGCGGCGCAAAGAATGCCGCATTCCTGATGCGGCACGTTCCCGGCATCGTGGGCGACGACCCCTACGTCATCGATACCTATGGCGAGACATGGCGCAAACATCTGGACGACACCAATTTCTCCCCGGGAGAACCGATCAGGACCTTGAGCGAACATGCCCGTCAGCCTGTTGACTGGTCAGAGATGCCGAGAGCCAGGACACGCATCAAGCGCTTCTTTCGGGATTTTCAGGATTTTCAACTGGGCCGCCATGCCCTTACCGCAAACTTTCGCGGACCTTCCGGTGACCGCTCGCTGCTGACGCTGACAAGCGACGTCACGGAGAAACGCTGGAATGCCTGCAAGCTGGATCTGACGGCGGCCATCGGCGTCCTGCATCCAGTGCTGCACAATGCGGTCCTGAAGATCCGCTTTGGCATCGAGGAGGTTGATGTCATCCGTCTGACTCCGCGAGAGAAGGAATGTCTCGTCTGGGCGGCCCACGGACACACGAGCCGGGAAATCGGCATCAATCTCGGGCTAACGGCTGCGACAGTGAATTTCTTTATCGATTCGGCTGTCGGCAAACTGGCGGCTTCAAACCGCGCCCATGCAGCGGCGAAAGCCGTGGCGCTGGGCCTTATCGCCCCGCCGCGCTGAACCTAGCGGAATGGGCGTCAAACCTGCAAGTGTACGATCTCCGGGCGCCCGTGACGGTTCATCGCGGGGACAAAAGATACTTGCCGCAGCGCTCTTGCTGCTCATCCTGTCTATCGCCGTATTCACCCCCAACCCTGCAGCTATACTTGCGATTCTCGCATCCCCCCTGTTTCTCGCGTGCATGATCCTGCAACTCGCAGCTTCATTCGAAGCACACCAGCCACTGGCCCGTGACAGGATTCTCGACATACCGGAGCGCATCTGGCCCGTTTATTCGATCCTCGTGCCGCTCTACCGGGAGGTCGCGGTCCTCGATCAGTTGCTTGCGGCGCTGGCGGCACTCGATTATCCCCGGTCCAGCCTTGATATCCTGCTTCTGATCGAATCGGACGATACCGGGATGATCAATGCGCTCAATGCGCGGGTGCTTCCCGGCTGGATCAGGATGGAGATTGTCCCGGCAGGCTTTCCGCGCACCAAGCCACGGGCTCTCAATCATGGATTGTCATTGATGCACGGCGTCTATTCCACGGTCTTTGATGCAGAGGATATTCCCGATCCTGATCAATTGAAGCTGGCCGTGCTCACATTCGAGGATGCACCGCCAGATGTCGGCTGCCTGCAGGCGAGGCTGGCTATCGATAATGCGCCGGACGGCTGGCTGCCGCTGATGATGTCGATCGAGTATGCCGCTCTTTTCGATGCCGTCAAATGCGGCATGGCGTTCGGCGGTTTTCCTGTGGCGCTGGGTGGGACATCCAATCACTTCCGCCGCACTGATCTTGTGACCCTTGGCGGATGGGACGCATGGAACGTGACGGAGGATGCTGATCTTGGCATCCGTCTGGCGCGGCACGGCCTGAAAGTCATGGATCTGCCGTCGACCACACTGGAGGAAGCGCCCATCGGCTTTGCGGCATGGCTGGGCCAGCGGCGGCGCTGGATGAAAGGCTGGATACAGACCGGTATCAGCCAGGGTCGCGACCCTGTCATCGCGATCCGCGAGATGGGTCTGGCTGCTTGGTTCGCGGCTCACAGCCAGATATTCGGCATGGTTCTGGGTGTCCTGACATTTCCATTCTTCGCAGGCTGGTTTGTCTGGAATGCCTGGACCGGAGAGGTATGGGGTGCCAGCACCTGGCCTTTATTCCTGGCAAACTGCCTCGCCCTTGAAATAGCCCTGGTCGGAATCCTGGTCATGCTGTTGCCGCCCATTGTCGGCTTGAGACGCCGGAATCTCTGGCATCTCACACCATGGCTGCTGACAGCCCCGCTTTATCTGCTGCTCGTGTCGCTGGCGGCCTGGATGGCGGTCCGGGATTTCCTGCTCCAGCCCTTTCACTGGGAGAAGACCGTGCATGGTCTCGGCCGGCGGCGGCCCAATCTTTTCAGAAGCAGGCGATGATCCCGTTCATGAGGCTGGTCAGGAAAACGGCCTCGCCAAAGCGCCACCAAAGGCCTGCCCCGCCACCAAGAAATGTGATGATGACTGCACCGGCAAGGACACGGTCCCGCATGGCCGACAGCAACCTGCGATTGGCATTGGCTTGAGACATGCTTCAGCATAGAGCATGCACCTCATTGATTGAAGCCCCGTCGGAAGCCCCATGCAGACAGCTTTGCTTGTCATTCTTGCCATTGTCATTCTCCTCGTGATCTGGACACGGGTTGTCGTCGCCAAGGCGGTCTCGCGCCATGCTCCGACCGGTATCTTTGTTCATGTGGCGGGTGGCCGCATGCATATGCGCGACATCGGCCCGCGCGATGTGCTGCCGGAGCGCACGATCGTCCTGCTGCACGGAGCGTCCTGCAACCTGCTCGCCCTGACACTGCCGCTGGCCGAACCGCTTGCGAGGAGCTTCCGCGTCATCGCCATCGACCGCCCCGGCCATGGTCACAGCGACAGGCCGGGTGGACGGGCCGATGCATCCGTCACCAGACAGGCTGCTCTGATCAGCGAGACGATGCTGGCGGCGGGTGTTCCGCGCGCCATCGTTGTGGGACATTCCTGGGCAGGCGCTCTGGCCACGACGCTCGCCATGGACCATCCGGAGCGGGTGGCGGGCCTTGTCCTGCTCGGACCCGTGAGCCATCCCTGGCCGGGCGGCATCACCTGGTATTACCATGTCGGAAGCTGGCCCGTGATCGGCTGGATATTTTCGCAACTGCTGCCGGTGCCCGGCGCTGCGATGACAATGCAGGCCGGTGTCGACAGCGTCTTCACACCGCAGGCATCACCGCCCGGTTATATCGAGGCGACCGCGCTGCACCTCATGCTGCGTCCGGCAAATTTCATGGCGAATGCCGAGGATGTGGCCGGATTGTTAGCCCATGTGACCGAACGCGCCGGGCGTTATGGCGAGATAAGCGTGCCGACAGTTGTTATCGCAGGTGATGCCGATGGCGTTGTTGCCACCAGCATCCACACGGCGCAACTCGCTCGTGAATTGCCAGATGTGAAGGTGCATGTTTTGAAAGGCGTCGGTCATACCCCGCATCACGCAGCGACCGATTTCGTTGTGGGTGAGATCGAGACACTGTCGGGGCGGCTGGTTCCAACCAGAC
>CAXTUM010000249.1:0-4994 GCA_964247205.1 uncultured Beijerinckiaceae bacterium | reverse complement strand
GGGGGCATCTACTAACCCGGCCAGAAGCCTGCGGAGAAGAGTGGCTTCCGCCAGGACGTGCTTGATCTCGTCAAGGAGCTCGGGCCCACAATCATGCGCTATCCCGGCGGCAACTTTGTCTCCGGCTACAACTGGGAGGATGGGGTTGGGCCCGTCAAGGACCGGCCGGCGCGGCTCGATCTCGCCTGGTTCACCACCGAGCCCAACACCTTCGGCACCAACGAATTCATCGACTGGTGCCGGGCGGCTGGCATCGAGCCGATGCTCGCCGTCAATCTCGGCACGCGGGGGGCGGATGCCGCCCGCAGCCTCGTGGAGTATTGCAATCATCCCGGCGGCACGGCGCTCTCGGACCTCAGGCGCCAACACGGCTGGGAAAAGCCCCATGCCATCAAGTTCTGGTGCCTGGGCAACGAGATGGATGGGCCGTGGCAGATGGAATCGAAGACGGCGCAGGAATACGGACGGGTGGCCTATGAATCCGCCAAGATGATGCGCTGGATCGATCCGACCATCGAGCTCGCCGCCTGCGGTTCATCGGGCCGCAACATGCCGACCTTCGGCAAGTGGGAGGACGAGGTGCTCGAGCACACGTTCGACCAGGTCGAGTTTATCTCGCTCCACACCTACATCAACGATTATGCGCAGGATACGGCCGCGCTGCTCGCCGCGCCGGACCTGATGGACCAGTTCATCGAGGAGGTCGTGGCGCTCGCCGACGCGGTGGCGGCCAAGCGCCGGTCGTCGAAACGCATCATGCTCTCGTTCGATGAATGGAACGTCTGGTACCGCACGCGCCGCAAGCGCGAGCACAGGGTGAAAGAAGGCTGGCCGGTCGCGCCGCCGATCCTTGAGGAAATCTACTCGATGCAGGACGCTCTGTCCTTCGGCGGAGCCTGCATCTCGCTGCTCAACCACGCGGACCGGGTGAAGTGCGCCTGCCTGGCCCAGCTCGTCAACGTGATCGCTCCGATCATGACCGAGACTGGCGGTCCGGCCTGGCGGCAGACGATCTTCTATCCCTTCGCCCAGATGGCGAAGCATGGACGCGGGCGCGTTCTGAAGGCGCAGGTTAAGTCACCGGCCTATGCGGCGCGCTATTTCGATCCGCGCGGGGTGCAAGACCTGTTCTTTCCAATCCCAGCCGCGCCCTATCTCAAGACGTCGGTTATCGCCAACGAAGACGGCGGGCTCACGGTCTTCGCACTGAACCGGCATCTCTCGGAGCCGCTGCAGCTCAGCCTCGAGGCGCGGGGATCGGGCAAACTTTCGCTCGAAAGCGCCGAGACCATGCATGACGCGGACCTCCACGCCGTCAACAGCAAGGATGCGCCGTTGCGGATCGCCCCCCAAACCCTGAAATCTATGAAACTGAGCGGGGAGACGCTGACGGCGGAGCTTCCGCCCGCATCATGGACGGTCATCAGGCTAAAAGCCTGAAGCCGGTCACGCAGAAACTGCCGGGATGCAGGGCCCGGGAAATCTGCGTCCGGCAATTTTTCTGGCGGCTACGATGACCAACGCGGCGGAGTGGTCATAGCTCCGCAGCATCTGATCTGGTTCACTTTGGCGACAGTCCGGCTTCGGCCGCGCACCACCGGGCGATCTCCTCGTGGGTCGCGAACCACACGCCAGGTAGCGCCTTGGCGTGGCGGATGATCTCATCGAGAATGAAGATGCGGGAGCGGTGGCCGATGTGATGCGGATGCATGGTGAGCAGATACAGCCCGCCTTCCTCATAAGCCATGTCGAGCTCCCGCCGAAAGATGTTCAGCACCGTCTCCGGTCCCGTGTAGGGGCGTAGTGATGCCATGCGGTCCATGTTGAAATAGATGGCGTCATCGCGGATCCATTCGACCGGCAACTCGACGATTCCCGTGGCTTCACCCTGGTCGAGAAGCTCGTATGGCTCGTCATCCGCCATGAGCGAGGAATCATAGAGCAGCCCCATCTCCCGGATGATCTTGAGCGTGTATGGCGAAAAGTCCCAGGAGGCCGTCCGCATGCCAACGGGCCTCTTGCCCGACAGCGTCTCAAGCGTCTCTGCAGCGCGCAGCGCCAGGTCACGTTCCGTTGCATGATCGAGCCTGGAGTTGAACTCGTGAATCCAGGAGTGGATGCCAAGTTCATGCCCCGCGGCAACCACGCTCCGCGCCTCGTCCGGATGCAGCATGGCCGACACGGCCGGCATGAAGAAGGTGGCTGGCACGCCGTGGCGCTCCAGCAGCTTCATGATGCGCGGCGCTCCCTTGCGGGCGCCATACTGTCCCTGGCTCATCTTTCCGTAGGAGCTGCCTCCGAAGCGGAGCTCGATGGTTTCGTGGTCGCTGTCGAACGACAGTGCCACCGCACAGCGCGCGCCGTCCTTCCAGCGTGCGGGCGTCAGCGAGCGGCCAGCGCGCACATGTTCGACCTTCGCGCGCCATGTGGCCTCGGGCCAGGTCCAGGGCTTCTCCGCATCCGTGCTCATTGTTCACTCCTCTGCATGGTGGCAGGCGACCATGGCGCCGTCCGCGCGGGCGGCAAGATCAGGCCGTTCCCGGCGGCAAATGTCGGTAGCAAGCGGGCAACGCGGGTTGAACGCGCAACCTGGCGGCAGGTTGGCTGCGCTCGGCAGCTCGCCCTCGAGAATGCGGCGAGGCTTGGCCCGCTGCCGCACGGGATCGGGCTCGGGCGCCGCCAGAAGCAGCGCCCGGGTATAGGGATGCCGGGGTCGGCCGAAAAGCACGGCCATCGCTGCCGTTTCGACGATGCGTCCGAGATACATCACTGCCACGCGGTCCGCTACATGGCGAACAACGGACAGATCATGCGACACAAAGAGGTAGGACATCCCCCTCTCACGCTGCAGGTCTACCAGCAGATTCAGAATCTGCGCACGGACCGAAACATCGAGTGCGGAAACCGGTTCGTCGCAGATCACGAGCTTTGGCTGCAAGGCGAGTGCCCGTGCGATCACAATACGCTGTCGCTGCCCGCCAGAGAACGTGTGCGGAAAGCGCGACGCATGATCCGCCTCAAGACCGACATCCTTCAGAAGTGCTGCGACCCTGTCGCGCAGCGCATCTCCTCTCGCCAGGCCCCTGACCAGCAGGGACTCGCCGATAGCGGCGCCTACGGACAGTCTCGGGTTGAGCGAGAGCGCCGGATCCTGGAACACCAACTGGGCATCGCTGCGAATGGCGCGCAGGGTTTCGGGATCATCGCTTCTTACCTGCCGGCCGACGACCCGGATGGTCCCGCCCGCCAGCGGGACCAGGCCGAGGATCGCATTGGCGAGCGTCGATTTTCCGCAACCGGATTCGCCGACAAGGCCAAGGGTTTCGCCCGGCGCTATCGAGAGCGTGACGCCGTCCACGGCCTTGAGATGAGGACCGGCCTTGCGCAGAAAATCCGCGCGCGACCGGAAGTGCACGGCGGCATTGTCGACAGCAAGAACCGGCTGGCTCATACCGGCTCTCCGAGCATTGCAACATCGCCTGAACGCCAGCATGCGGCCTGATGGCCAGAACCGTGATCAACAAGGGGAGGAGCCTCACTCCGGCACCGATCCTCCGCAAGCGGGCAGCGGTTGGCAAAGCGACATCCCGCTCCATGCGATGATGGCCGGGGCACGGTCCCCTCGATGGTGGCGAGGCGGGACTTGGGCGCCAGTCGGGCATGGGGAATGCTGGCCAGCAGCAACGCTGTATAGGGGTGTCTGGGCGCACGGAAGATGTCCTCCGCCGTGCCCGTCTCCGCCACCCGTCCGGCATACATGACGACAACGCGGTCGGCCATGTCCGCCACGACGCCCATGTCATGGGTGATGAGAAGGACGGCGGTTGAGCGCGCGGTGACAAGCTCCCGGATCAGATGAAGGATCTGCGCCTGGATCGTCACATCCAGAGCCGTCGTGGGTTCATCGGCAATCAGCAGGCGCGGTCCGCAGATCAGCGCGACGGCAATCATGATGCGCTGGCACATTCCGCCGGACAGCTCGAACGGATATTGCGTGAGCCGCCGGTCAGGATCAGAAATGCCTATCGAAGCGAGCATCTCCCTTGCCCTCTGTAGGGCAACTCGCCTGGGAGCAATCCTATGGGCGGTCAGTGCCTCGGCGATCTGTTCGCCCACTGGCATAAGGGGATCGAGCGATGCTGTGGGTTCCTGAAAGTTGATGGAGGCATCGCGGCCCCTGACGGCCGCCATGGCCGAGTCGCCGAGCGATGCGAGGTCCCTCCCCTCCAGCAGAATGCGCCCGCCCGCAAGGTTCACTGCCTCCGGAAGCAGGCGAAGAACTGCCAGCGCAGAGAGTGATTTACCGCAACCCGATTCCCCGACAAGCGCGACGATCTCACCCTCGTGGACAGACAGCGACAACCCATCGACGACAGCCGCGCCATCGATCTCGAGTTTCAGCCGGTCAATGTCCAGGACGGGGCCAGTCATCGCATCACATTCATCTCGTTCCGGCGATCGGGCCCGGTTCGAAGACCCCCAGCGAGTTGCCGCCGTCGACGGACAGCGTAGCGCCGGTGATGAAACTTGCCCTCTCCGAAGCGAGGTAGAGAACCGCACCCGGCGCATCCTCGGGGCCGCTGCTGCGGCCAAGCGGGATGCGGCTCAGCATGCGGTCGACATACTCCTGCGACAGAGGGCTGACGACACTGCCAGGCGCAAAACCCGGCTCCACCACGTTGACGCGGATGCCCTGCTCCGCCAGCTCGATGGCGAAGCCCTTGGCAATGCGCTCCAGCGTGGTCTTGGAGGTACAGTACGGCACCGTGCCCTTCCGGAGCGCCCGCGCCGCTCCCGACGAGATCATGATGACAACACCCTTCTTGCCCGCCGCGATCATGGCCTTGGCAAACTCCCGCGTGACGAGATAAGGCGCACGTACATTGATGCCGAAGATCCTGTCCCATTCCGCAGTATCGATCTGCAGCAGGCCGCCGGCGGGATAGACGCCGGCGTTGTTGACGACCCCATCCGGAGCACCCCAGCGGGCCGTC
>CAXTUM010000248.1:0-5010 GCA_964247205.1 uncultured Beijerinckiaceae bacterium | reverse complement strand
CATCATCCGTGTCGCCGATATACATGCCCGGCCGCTTGCGCACGGCGTCAAGCCCCTTCAGGATCTTGATCGAATCTGCGCCATACTCCGGCTCCGCACCGTTTTCAGGAACGATTTCAGGTGTTTCGGCCATGATGGGGAAAAGCTTTCAGCTGTTTGATTCGTCAGCCGAAACCTTAAACGCTCATGGCCCGGAAAGCACGGGAATTAACCCTCTCCCGCCTGCGGGAGAGGGAGGCTTGCGCAGCAAGCAGGGTGAGGGGAAGGCGGCAAAGCACGGCTGCCCTCATCCGTCACTTCGTGACACCTTCTCCCGCTTCGCGGGAGAAGGAAAATTCAGTCACACACACGCTCGCGGCGATAGGTGTAGGCATAATCATCCAGCCAAACCCTGCGGCGCACCACATGGCAGGTCGGCACATACACCGGCTCTGGCTCCGCATAGACCGGTGCTGGCGCGGCCACCGGCGGGTAATAGGCGCGGGGCTGCGCAGAGTTGATTATGGCGCCAGCAGCCAGCCCGCCCAGCAGACCCCCGACAACACCGCCAGCGATGGCCTCGCCACTGTGGTTTCGGCGAGGATACCATTGGGCTTCAGCCGAAGCGAGCGGCAGCAAAGAAAGCAGCGTGGCGGCGGAAAGCGCCAGCGCCGTCTTGCGAAGAGCATTTGCGGTCATTTTGACGTCTCCACGTTACGCAACCGGAAACCATAAAATCGCAGGCGGATATTAAGGTTCGGGTAAGAAACGTGGTTAACCCCGGGGATTGTGCGTGTCTCGAGGCTCCGCTCCGCTTCGCGCCTCGACATGAGGGGGTATGTGGATGTCCTTCATGTCGAGGTGCTCGCCCCTTGACGAGCCTCGAGACACGCACCGATCCTGATACAGCCTACCCCCGCACAGCCTTCTCCAGCCGCTCCAGCGCGCCATCAATCGTCGCGTCCTTCTTGGCAAAGCAGAAACGCACGACATTCGTGACCGGCTCAGAGGCATAGAAGGCACTGACCGGGATGGTCGCCACGCCATGCTCTGTCACCAAATGCTTCGAGAAGGTCACGTCGTCGCTCATGCCCGTGGGCGTGATGTCGATGTTGAGAAAATAGGTACCAGCGGCGGGCAGAACATCGAAGCCGAGCGTTGTCAGTCCGTCCGCCAGCCTGTCGCGGCTGCGCTGGAAATCCGCCCGCATCCCGGTGAAATAGCTGTCATCCTTCATCAGTCCATGCGCCACCGCCGTCTGCAGGTTCGGCGGTGTTGTGAAGGTGATGTACTGGTGCGCCTTGGCTAGCACCTTCATGAGCGCGGGCGCGGCGCAGACGAAGCCCACCTTCCAGCCCGTGAGCGAAAATATCTTTCCTGCCGATCCCACCTTCACCGTCCGCTCCCGCATGCCGGGCAGCGCCGCAAGCGGGGTGTGCTGGAGGCCGTCGAAGATCACATGCTCCCAGACCTCATCGCACAGCGCTATGGCGTCATGCGCCATGCAGAAATGCGCCAGCATGGAGAGGTCCTCGATAGGGCAAACAGTCGCCACCGGGTTCAGCGGATTGTTGAACAGCACCACTTTTGTCCTGGGCGAGAACGCCTGCGCCAGATCATCCGCCGAGAAGCGGAAATGCGGCGGCTTCAGCGTCACGAATTTTGGCACGCCGCCCGCACGCAGCACGAGCGGCAGATAGGCGTCGTACATCGGCTGGAACAGCACCACCTCATCACCGGGTTTGATCAGCGCGAGCAATGCGCCCGCCAGCGCCTCCGTCGCACCCGATGTCACCATGATCTCGCTGCCGGGATCAAACGTGATGCCGTGAAAGCGCTGGTAGTGCTGCGAAACAGCGTGGCGCAGTTCCGGCAGGCCCATCATCGGCGGATACTGATTCCAGCCCTCGATGACAGCCTCTGCCGCTTTCTGCCGCACATCAAGCGGCCCCGGATCATCCGGAAACCCCTGCCCCAGGTTGATCGCCTTGTGCTGGACCGCAAGGCGGGACATCACCTCGAAGACGGAGGTTTGCGTTTCGGCGAAGATGGGATTCATGGGAAACCGCGACTGATCAAAAAAGATCGCGGTTTAATGGCAGATCACGGGAACCGGCGCAAATTGCGGCCTTGCATCATCGAAGCCTTGCCCGCAGCACTCAGCGCGCGTGCGGTTTCAGCCCGAACGAGGCCGCACCGCCCTCGAACTTCAGCCTCACGCCCTCATCCGTCAGCTTTGCCCCGTCGAACTTCAGAACCTGCACTTCCTCCTCCACCATATTGCCCACGAGGATCGTCTTGCTGTCGGAGGAGAAAGCCGCGCCCTGCGACCAGCGCCCGATGGGTGCTTCATCCACCTTTGTGAGCTTGCCTCCTGAAGCCTTGAACACCACGATGCGCCCGCGCGGTGCAACGAAGGGCGAGTTGGCCGCCTTGTTCGAGCCACTCATCACCACTGCGGCGGCATATTGCCCGTCCGGTGACATGGCCATGCCTTCCGGTGTCTGCCCCACGGTGATGGTGTCGGTCACGCGCGGCGGAGCGAGGCTGAGATCGATCACGCTGATCGTATCGGCATCCCCTGCCCCGATACCGATATTGGCCACCACGGCCATCCGGCCATCCCGGGCAATGTCGATGCCGTAGGGACGCAGGCCCGCATTGATGTCCCGGTTGGCGAGGCTGACCGTGGCGCCGTCTATCGCCAGCATTGTTATTTTGTTGTCGCCGTCGCGGCTCACCAAAGCCCGCTTGCCATCCGGCGTGATCACAACCCCGCTGGGGCCGCTTGTCTCTGGTCCGATCTTGAGGGTCGATACAGGAGCCACTGTTTTTCCGGCAATCGAGAACACCGAGACGGAACCGTCGTTGCGGTTGGCGACCAGCGCCAGCGTACCAGCCGCATTGATCGCGACACCGGCGGGAGCAAGCCCGGCTTCCAGAGTCACCAGCGCACGCGGCGGCGATGCCGTGAGGTCGATGACGGTGACGCGGTTGTCCGGCGTCTGCTTGCTGCGGTCACCCGGATCAAGCTTCATGTTCGAAGTGACGATCGCAATGGAACCATCAGGCGAAATAGCGCCGCTGCTCGGCGGCCCCACCACACTGACCGGCACATTCTCGATGGTTGCCACGACCCTGGGCGGATTCGCCGCCAGATCGATCACCGCGACAGCGTCGGGTTTGGCGGCAGGCACCGTGGTGGTCACGCCATCCACAAGCTTCACCTTGCGGTCCAGCATGACGAGAACCATATCGGCATATGCTGCGCTGCAAAGCAGTGTAGCAGCCAAGCCGCCCGCCGTCGCCAGCATCCGTCTATTGATCGTGATTGCCATGCAGGAACCCTCCCGAGGTTGTTTCTTGTGATGGTACACACAGGGAATGGTTTCATCCATCAAGTTTCTGTGAGGCAGAGCATGAATTTCCCTCGATTCATAACCGGGCTTGATCACTCCTATCTCCACACCCGTCTCGCCTTCCAGGTCTGGCTCGTGCTATCAATCATTCAATTCCTCCATCACAGGACAGATTCATGCTCACGCTCAAAGATCCAGCGCTTCTGAAATCACAGTGCTATGTCAATGGTGTCTGGATCGGCACTGGCAAGGACGCCGTTGACAATCCGGCTACAGGCGAGGTGCTGGCCAAGGTTCCTTCACTTGGCGCGGCGGATGCAACGGCAGCGGTTGAAGCAGCAGATGCCGCTTTCAAGCCATGGTCGAGGAAGCTTGCCAAGGAGCGTTCAGCCATCATGCGCAAATGGTTCGAACTGATCATGGCGAACCAGGAGGACATCGCCCAGATCATGACAGCCGAACAGGGCAAGCCATTGGCTGAAAGCCGTGGCGAGGTGGCCTATGCGGCCTCTTTCATCGAGTTCTATGCCGAGGAGGCCAAGCGCATTTATGGCGAGACGATCCCCTCCCCGTTCCCGAATTCGCGCATCATCATCCAGAAGCAGGCCATCGGTGTGTGTGCGGCGATCACACCGTGGAACTTCCCTGCGGCGATGATCACGCGCAAATGCGCGCCCGGTCTGGCCGCTGGCTGCACTTTCGTCGTCAAACCTGCTCCCGACACGCCATTGACCGCCCTGGCATTGGCGGAACTCGCCCATCGCGCCGGGATGCCGGCTGGCGTCCTCAACATCATCACAGGCGATGCTGTCGCCATCGGTGGTGTCATGACATCGCATCCCGCCGTGAAGTTCATCGGCTTCACCGGCTCAACCCCTGTCGGCAAACTGCTGATGAAGCAGGCGGCGGAAACCGTGAAGCGGGTAGGCCTCGAGCTCGGTGGCAACGCACCCTTCATCGTCTTTGATGACGCTGATCTGGATGCAGCCGTTCAGGGTGCGATCATCGCGAAATACCGCAACATGGGCCAGACTTGCGTCTGCACCAACCGCCTCTATGTGCAGGCCGGTATCCATGACCGCTTCATCGAGAAATTTGCGGCGGAAGTGATCAAGCTCAAGGTCGGCAACGGCACGGAAGTCGGTGTGATGCAGGGACCGCTCATCAACGGCAAGGCCATTGAAAAGGTCGAGCGCCACGTGGCGGATGCGGTTGCGAACGGGGCAAAGATTGTGACCGGCGGCAAGCGCCACGCACTGGGCCGCACTTTCTATGAGCCGACAATTCTTGCAGGCGTCACCACCAAGATGCTCGTGACACGCGAAGAGACATTCGGACCTGTTGCCTCGGTTTACAAGTTCACGGATGAGGCCGAAGTGATCGAGATGGCGAATGCCACGCAATACGGCCTTGCCAGCTACTTCTACACGAAGGACCTCGGTCGCGCCTTCCGGGTGGCTGACGCGCTGGAATACGGCATGGTCGGCATCAACTCGGCCATTCTCGGCACGGAGGTCGCGCCTTTCGGCGGTGTGAAGGAATCTGGCCTAGGCCGCGAAGGCGGCAAGCATGGCATGGATGAATTCGTCGAGCAGAAATACATGCTGGTCGGCGGCCTCGGCTGACCGCCTCAATCCAGGGAAAAAAATAAAGGCCCGGTCGAAAGACCGGG
>CAXTUM010000247.1:0-5020 GCA_964247205.1 uncultured Beijerinckiaceae bacterium | reverse complement strand
CACAGCTGCGAACAAAGTTGAGCCTGCGCTCCAGCGACATTGCGATGCCAGTGGTGCCCTTGTTCCACGCAAATGGCTGGTCCTTCGCCTTCGCTGCGCCGATGGCGGGGGCGGGATTGGTTCTGCCCGGCGCAAAGCTGGACGGCGCCAGCCTGCTTGAGCTTCTGAACGATCACGGCGTTACCGTGACAGCGGCAGTGCCGACGGTTTGGCTCGCCCTGTTGCAGCACCTCGAATCGAAGGGAGCCAGACTCACGTCGCTGCAACGTGTCGTCATTGGCGGCTCGGCCTGCCCGCGGGCCATGACCGAGGCTTTCGAGACGAAATACGGCGTTTCCGTCGCCCATGCCTGGGGTATGACGGAAATGTCGCCGCTGGGCTCGTTCTGCTCACTGAAACCTGAAACATCAGGTCTGAAGGGCGATACGCTTTATGATCTCAAGATGAAGCAGGGCCATCCGCCCTTCACCGTGGATATGAAGATCACGGATGATGCGGGCGTGGACAAGCCGTGGGACGGCGCCACCTTCGGGCGGCTCATGGTGAAAGGTCCGGCGGTGGCCAGGGCGTATTTCAGGGGCGACGGTGGCGACATTCTGGACGACGACGGCTTCTTCGATACCGGCGATGTCGCGACGATCGATGCCAACGGCTACATGCAGATCACGGACCGCGCCAAGGATGTGATCAAATCGGGCGGCGAATGGATTTCGTCCATCGATATCGAGAACCTCGCCATGGGCCATCCGTCGGTGGCGGAAGCGGCTGTGATCGGCGTGGTCCACCCGAAATGGGACGAGCGCCCGCTGCTGATCGTGGTCCTGAAACCGGGCGCAACCGACGGCAAGGCGTCGATCCTCCGGTTTCTCGATGGCAAGATCGCGAAATGGTGGATGCCCGATGATGTGGCGTTCGTGCCGGAGCTGCCGCATACCTCGACCGGCAAGATCCAGAAAACCGCGCTTCGCGACCAGTTCAGGCAGTATCGCCTGCCGACGGCCTGACGCATTTTGGTCCGACGTATTTTGGCCATTGTCCTTCAAGATGTGTTCAGCAGGTGACGGATATGCCACCATCGTCCTGCCCGAGGAGCCGTCGATGATTCTTGCCCGTCTTGCATCCGTCCCGGTCCTTCTCGCCGCTATGGCTGCGCATGTGCAGGCCGCAGAGCCTGTAACTGTCAATTACACCATGAGCATCGCGGGTCTGCCCATCGGTTCGGCCAGCATGACGATTGCACCCAACGGATCGAGCACGGCCGTTTCCATTGCGGGCAAGGCCGGCGGCCCGCTTGGCATTGGCCGGATGAATGCCTCTGCCGTGATTGCCGCGGGAGATGTCACCGCGCAGAGCCAGTCCGGCTCCGGCAAGGATGTCTCGAACGCGAGCCTCGTCTCGCGCGGCCTGCCCGGCAACAGCAGCTTCTCCTACACCGGCACCAGCAGCCGCGGCCCCGGCAAGATCGCCATGACGGTGGCAGCGAGCCGCGTGACGGCGCTGGAGGCGCAGATTCCCGACAATCCCAAGGCGGTGCGCGTGCCGGTGACCGAGGCGCATAAGGCTGGTGTAATTGATCCGCTCTCCGTTCTGGGCATGATCTTCAAACCCGGCGGGACCATGCAGCCCGAAAATCTCTGCGGCAAATCCTGGGCTGTCTTCACCGGACAGGCGCGGTTCACCATGGCGGGAACGCCAGTCGAGAACAAAGCCGCCGTTTCGGGCATGCCGGAGGGCTACAGGGCTGTGGCCTGCAAGGTGACGGTCACGCCCGTCTCGGGACACCGCACGGACAAGGGCAATGCGGCGGAGCCAAGGACCGCCAGTCTTGTTTTTGCGAGTTCTGCGAGCGACCTCAGAACCGTGCTCTGGAGCCTGTCGGTTCCCGGGACGTTCGGTTCTTTCAGCCTGACCGCCAACAGCATGAAATGACAGCCTCTTCCCGCGCGGCTTGATCGGGTCGTCAAGCACTGTTACCAGAACCCCGAAATCAGGATGTGGTTTGGGGGCGGGACGGCGATGATGACACGTGGAAGCGGCCTTTTCAGGCTGGTGCTCGGTACAATCCTGATTACTGCGCTGACCCACCCGGCTTCCGCGGCGGAAACAGCCGGAACAGTCCCGACAATCAACATCTTCGGAATTCCGCTCGATTTCTTCCTCTTCGCCTTCACGCTTCTCGGCGTGGCGCTCTTCCACAACCAGACGATGCGTGTTGCGCTCACCGGGCTTGCGGCGATCACGTTCTACAAGGTGGTTTTCACGGGCTTCAAGTTCGGAACCGGTCTTGGCGGGCTTCTCGGCCACATGCAGCATGAATGGGTGACGTTGGCCAACCTGTTCCTGCTGCTGATGGGATTTGCGCTTCTTTCCCGGCATTTCGAGAAAAGCGAGTTGCCCAATCTCGTGCCGAACTATCTGCCCGATGACTGGAAAGGTGCATTTTTCCTGCTCGTGGCCGTCTTCGTGATTTCGAGCTTCCTTGACAATATCGCCGCAGCCCTGATCGGCGGCGTCGTGGCGCGGCAGGTGTTCAACGGGAAAGTCCACATCGGCTACCTTGCGGCCATCGTTGCGGCGTCCAATGCCGGCGGCTCGGGCTCTGTCGTGGGTGACACCACCACCACGATGATGTGGATCGACGGCGTCAGTCCCGTGAAGGTGTTCGATGCCTATGTGGCCGCAACGGTCGCGCTGGTGGTTTGCGGCATTCCCGCTGCGTTCCAGCAGGACAAATATTCGCCCATCCGCAAGGATGCGCCCGCCGGTATCCATGTCGACTGGATGCGCGTGCTGATCGTCTTCCTGATCCTGACCATCGCCATCGGTGCGAATGTCTATGCCAACCAGCGCGCCAAGGAATGGCTGGATCTGCTGCCGGTCATCGGTCTTGCGGTCTGGGCGGTGCTTCTCCTGACCTCGCCGCTGCGCAAGCCAGACTGGGAGATCATGCCCGAAACCTTCAGGGGCACGGTCTTCCTGCTGGCGCTGGTCACCTGCGCATCGATGATGCCGGTCGAAAGCCTGCCAGCGCCATCCTGGCAGACCACGATGGGTCTGGGATTCATATCCGCCGTGTTCGACAATATCCCGCTGACGGCCCTTGGCCTCAAGCAGGGCGGTTACGACTGGGGCATGCTGGCCTATGCCGTCGGTTTCGGCGGCTCGATGATCTGGTTTGGATCATCCGCAGGCGTGGCGCTCGCCAGCATGTACCCGGAGGCGAAATCCGTCGGGCGCTGGATCGTCAGCGGCTGGCACGTGACGGTTGCCTATATCGTCGGCTTCTTCGTCATGCTGATGGTTCTGGGATGGCATCCCGATGCAGACCACAAGAAGCGCGGCGGGATGGACAGGCCTGTGGCTATGGAGACACGGCTGGCCTGACAGCGTTAATGATCTCGAAAGAACCGGATCGGATTTCGCACTTACTCCTTGCAATTTTGCCAATTGAGGTGTTGAGAGCAGCGGTGGAATTGGTGAACAGGCGGAGTTCGGTGATGCGAGGCGTTTTGGCTCTTCAAGGGGCAGTTCTCCTGCTGACTTCGGCGAATGCTCTGGCCCAGGAAGTCCGCATCGGTGACATCCGCGCGCATTTCTATCTCGAAAGCTCGGGCAAGCTCTCCGAAGACGTGCTGACGCAGAGCAATCCCAAACTGATGAACCTGCCGCGGGGCGAAGGCGTCTTTGCGGAGCCCGTCAACACTGTGGTTTTCAATGTCACGCTGCTGGGCGCAAAGAACACGCAGCCCAGGAATGCCACGGCGCTGGTCAACATCACCACGACGAACCGCACGGGCCAGAAGAAAACCGAGACACGGCCGCTCATGGGCTTTGTCTTTGGCGCGGATGGCCGGCTTAACCGGCCCATCGTTCTGGAGAACATCACCTGCTCCAAGGTCGAGATCGAAGTAAAGTCACGCGGCGCCGTGAAGAAGGCCAATCTCGATTTCGAGTGCGTCGATCCCAAGACCGCAGATGCCAGCGAGCCGGTCAGGGCCGCTCCAAAGCGCTGATCCCGCCAGGCGGGTATCTTGCCTGCTTTAACCTTGCATTCATCACAAAGCAGCGACACTGTCGGTGACGCGGCGGCATGACACGCTCCCGCCAACGGGATTCTGCCGATGTGCCGCTGGGTCGCCTATCGTGGTCAGCCGATCTACATGGAAGATGTGGTCACCAAGCCGTGCCACTCGCTGATCGACCAGTCGCTCAGGGCCAGCGAAGCGAAAACCGGCACCAACGGCGACGGTTTCGGTATCGGCTGGTACGGAGACCGCCCGGCTCCCGGCGCCTACCGCGAACTGCGCCCGGCCTGGTCCGACGAGAACCTGAAAGCGCTTTGCGAGCAGGTGCGTTCGGGCTTATTTTTCGCCCATGTCCGCGCCTCCACTGGCACCGCGACCAGCCGCGCCAACTGCCACCCCTTCATCAGCGACGGTCATATGTTCATGCATAACGGCCAGATCGGCTGTTACGGCAGCCTGCGCCGCCGCATCGAGAACCTCATTCCTGACAATGACTACGAGCACCGCGCCGGAACCACCGATTCCGAGGCCATCTTCCTGATCGCTATGGCGCGGGGCGCCGCCCGTGATCCCGTCGGCGCGATGGCCTCCACATTGTCGGAAATAAAGGCGATGATGCAGGATTGCGCGGTCTGCGAGCCTTTGCGGTTCACTGCCACGCTGACCAACGGACGCGATATTACGGCCTTCCGCTGGGCCTGCGATAACAAGGCGCCTACGCTCTACTGGAAAGACACGGGCGGCGATTTGCTGGTGGTGTCCGAGCCATTGGACGACACGCGTGATCAATGGACGCCGGTTCCGCAAGGGCATGTTCTTGTGGCGAAACAGGGACGTCCTGTCGAGATTCGCCCGTTCGGCCTGCAGGAGCGGTTGGCGGCGTGAGCCTCCCGCTTACGACTTGATGGATTTCACCTTTTCGGTGATTGCCTTCATCGACGGCGCCTTTTCGATGTCCTCCGGCTGGAGTTCGACCAGGTCAGGCACCACCGACA
>CAXTUM010000246.1:0-5021 GCA_964247205.1 uncultured Beijerinckiaceae bacterium | reverse complement strand
GGGTCATCGGTCTGCAGCAGGGGGCGATTGCTGCGCCGGCGGGCCCGCCGATACAGTGTTTCCGCATCGGCTTTCAGCCAGATCGCAATGCCCCGCTGGGCGATGGCGCGACGGGTTTCCTCGTTCATGAAAGCGCCGCCGCCGGTTGCCAGAACGCGTGGGCCGTCTCTGAGAAGGCGCGCGATGACACGACGTTCACCACTGCGGAAATCCGCCTCTCCGTGCCGGGTGAAAATCTCGGGGATCGTCATGTTGGCGGCGGTCTCGATTTCATGATCCGCATCGACGAAAGGAATCCCGAGCCGCTGCCCCAGCAGCTTGCCAACGGATGTCTTGCCCGATGCCATCATACCGACGAGCACGATCAGCCGATCTCCGAGATGTTCGAGCATCGCATGTCTGGCGGGTTCCACCGCGGCCTTGACCGGCTTGGCCGCTGCCAGGGCTGCGCCGGGTTGGTTGATCGTCATGGCGGCTGCGTTAGCACGTGGCGGCGGCGTGTGAAACAGGGCGTCTTGCCTCCGGAAGCATTTCCGTTTCAAGACAGATGGCCATGCCAACCATTTTCAGATTCGCGCTGATTTGCGCTGTAATTGCGGGCGTCGCCTATGCGGCGTTGTTCGCAATGGCCACAATTCTGGAGCCTGCGACGCGCGAAATCATCGTGGTGGTGCCGCCATCGCGATATGCACAATAGCCGGAGGCGATGATGACTTCCGATGGCAGGCTCGTTTCAGCCTTTCTTGAAATGATTGCGGCGGAGCGCGGCGCAGCCAGGAACACGCTGGAGGCCTACAGCCGCGATCTGGCGGATTACCGTGCGTTTCTGACCGGAAGGGGCCGCAATCTCAATGATTCCATGACCGATGACGTCCGGGCTTATCTCGCCGATCTTGCGGGCAGGGGCTTTCAGGCCAGTTCCGCCGCCCGCCACCTTTCAGCGTTGAAGCAATTACACAGGTTTCTCTATGCCGAGGGTTATCGCGGGGATGATCCGACGACAGTGATCAGCGGGCCGAAGCAGGGGAGGGGATTGCCGAAGGTCCTGTCCATCGCCGATGTCGACAGGCTGCTGTCCACGGCGGCAGAGGGTATCGGCGATGAAAGCCGTCCGTTCAGGGACCGGCTGGCCTCGGCGCGGATGTCTGCGCTGCTCGAATTGCTCTATGCCACGGGTCTGCGCGTATCCGAACTGATGGCGCTTCCGGCCAATGCGATCCGGACGAACACGCTGATGCTGACGATCAAGGGCAAGGGTGGCAAGGAGCGGCTGGTGCCGCTGACGGACGCAGCCAAGAATGCAACTGCGCGCTGGCGCGAGATGCTGACCAGGATTGAAGGGGAAAAGCCGTCGCCCTGGCTATTCCCGGCTGACAGCGCCACGGGCTATCTGCCGCGGCAGGTTTTCGCGCGCGATCTCAAGACAGTGGCTGGCCATGCGGGCGTTGGCGCGGATCGCGTCAGCCCCCATGTGCTGCGCCACGCCTTCGCCAGCCATCTGCTGCAGAACGGGGCCGATCTGCGCATCGTGCAGCAGTTGCTGGGGCATGCAGATGTTGCCACGACGCAGATATACACGCATGTGCTGGATGAGCGCGCAAAGGCGATGGTGCGCGATCTGCACCCGCTGACGGATGAGGACTAACCGGTCAGCCCTTGGTGGCCGAAAGGGCAGCTATTGTCATGACAAGTGCTTCAGCGCGGGGAACCATAGAAGCGACCTCCATGTACTCCTCCGGCGTATGCGCCCGCGCGCCAACCGGCCCTGTGGCGCAGATCGTGGGTGCTCCGACAGCAGACGTAAAACCGGAATCGGCGCATCCGCCGGTGAATTCACCCGTCACAGTCTGACCAAGCGTTGCTGCCGCTGCAGCATAGGTCTCGAACAGCGCCATGTTCGAAGGCGTCTGCTCAAGCGGAACAAATTCTCCCTTGGTCGAGAGTGTTGCCGTTGTACCGGACACATGCTCGGTCGCAGCGATGCGCTGGCAGGATTCGACAAGAAAGTCGCGATCGACCGCCTTGATATAGCGCAGGTCGATCTCGGCGCGCGCTTCGGGGGCGACCGTGTTGACGGACTGGCCACCGCTGATCAGGCCGACATTGCAGGTGATCCCGCGATCATAGTCCGTCAGCGCATGCAGTTCCGTGATCTTGGCAGCCAATGCACCGATGGCGCTGCGGCCATCCTGATGGTTGGCGCCGGAATGGGCGGCCTTGCCCTTTACGTCCATGATCAGGAAGATGCCGCCCTTGCGGCCCGTCACGACAGCGCCGCCGGGTCGTCCGGGTTCGGCGTTCAACACGGCTTTCGCGCCGGTCGCAGTGGACTCGATGAGAGCACGTGACGCCGGAGAACCGATTTCCTCATCACTGGTGAAAAGCCCGGTGAGCGTCGAATGGTTGCCGCCGAAGTGCTTGAACGCGGCCATGACAAAGGCGTTGATCACCAGACCCGCCTTCATGTCACAGACTCCGGGGCCGTAAGCCTTGCCATCCCGGATCGTGAAGGGGCGGCGCATGGCTTCGCCCTGCGGAAAGACCGTATCCATGTGACCCATCAGCACAATGGGTGCATTGCCGGGGCCCGGCACGCGGAAGCGGCGGACGTCACCCGCTGCTTCCTGAGGGAAATGCTCGCCTAAAATGCCTTCGCTGGCGAAGAACGCGGCAATTTGGTCGCCGACGCGATCAACGCCTGCCTTGTCGTAGGAACCGCTGTCCGTATTCACCAGCGCTTCCAGGAGCGTCAGCATGGCAGGCTTCTGGGATTGCAGCCAATTGAGGTGCGGTGAGAAATCAGTCATTCCGGAAAACCTCTTATACCCTGGCGGCCACGATCTCGATTTCGACCTTGTAGATTTCCGCCGCGAAACCCGAGACGATCATCAGCGTGGAGGCTGGCGGCGGATCGGTAACGTAGCGGTCACGCACGGCCATATAATCCTTGAGATAGGTTCGGTCCGTCACGAAGGCATTGATGCGGATGATATCACTATAGCCCATATTGGCCGATGCTAGGATTTCTCCGATAGCCCGGAAGCAAAGATCGGCCTGTCCCGCTGCATCTTCCGGGATATGTTTTTCTTTCGTGATGCCCAGCTGTCCTGATGCAAACAGCAACCGTGCGCCCGGCGGGATTTCCATGGCGTGGCTGTATTTCGCAAAAGGCGGATGAAGGGCAGGAGGCGTATGGGGTTTCAGCATTATGGGAGGGTATGCCGGGCGACGGCTTTTGTGCAACAGGTGTGATAGATCAGGATGGCAGTACCCATCCATCGTTGATCGTGATGGCTATGGGATCACCCACATTGACGGGACAAGGTTCCGTTAGATCAAGCCTGATGATTTCGCCCGCGAAAGTATCAGGAATTGCTTCGGCCCTGAAATGCCCGCCCAGATATGTCAGTCGCGAAATGCGGCAAGTCAACGCGTTCGTGTCATTGTTCGGAGCGGTGTGGATATCAGGCGCACGGATACAGACCTGAAGCTTTTCTCCAATGCAGGGCAAAGAACTGCATCTCAGCGTTGCCGTAGTGCCCAGAAACCGCACCTGACATCGTCCTTTCGACGCTGCCCCCAACGCCTCCGCATCAAAAACCATGCCCTCGCCGATAAACCTTGCAATGCGTGCACTGGCGGGTTGCCTGTAAAGCTCCGACGGCGTCGCGACCTGCAGCAGGCGGCCCTCATCCATGACAGCAATACGATCCGCCAGCGCCATGGCCTCGGCCTGATCATGGGTGATGTAGAGCATCGTCTTGCCCGCACGTTTGTGGAACGCGGTGAATTCGTCCTGCATGGCGGCGCGCAGGTGAACGTCGAGATTGGCGAGCGGTTCATCCAGCAGAACCAGAGCCGGCTCCATCGCAAGACAGCGCGCCAAAGCCACGCGCTGACGCTGTCCGCCCGAGAGCAACGCAGGCTTTTGCGCGGCAAAACCGGACATGGCGACTGTCTCAAGCGCCGCAGCCACCCGCTTGCTGCGCTCGTCCGCCGCAATGCGCTGGATCGTCAGAGCGTAGCCCACATTCTCCGCCACACTCATATGCGGCCACAGCGCGTAGGACTGGAAAACGACACCCATGCGCCTGTCCTCGGGTGCAACATGGCTGGTTGCGCTGGACACCATGCGGTTGCCGACCTGGATCGAGCCAGAGTTCAGTGTCTCGAACCCGGCGATGAGGCGCAACAGCGTGGTCTTGCCGCAACCGGACGGCCCAAGCACCGCAAGAAACTCGCCGTCCTTGACGGTCAGCGAGACGCCATCGACCACGACGGCTTTTCCGAAGGATTTGGTGGCCGAATCGAGGATCAGTCGCGCCATGGCAGCGCTCCTTGCGGCAGGAAACTCCTGAAAAGAAGGGTGGCGGCGGCAAGACCGATGGTCAGCAGGGTCGCGCAGCAGGCCAGCGCTGCAGCTGCCGCGGATTCACCGCCCTGTTCCAGCGAGAAGACGGCGACGCCGATGGTTTCCGACCCAGACGACCAGAGCAGCGCCGAGACCGTGAGTTCATTGAATGCCGTGAGAAAGACCAGAATGCCTCCCGCTGTCGCTGAGGGCGCAAGGACCGGCGCAATGATGTTGCGCAGCCTGGTCAGAAACGGCGCGCCTGCGGCCTGCCCGGCTTCTTCCAGGCTGCGGTCAAGCTGGAGATAGCCGCTGACAACGGGTCTCAGGCCCAGCACGAGAAAACGTGCGAGATAGGCCACCAATAAAATCCAGACTGTGCCGTAGAGTGATAGGCCCAGGACCGGCAGCGGTTTGAGTAAAAGCAGGATGCAGGCGACAGCAAGGACGACACCGGGCAGCGCATAGGGCAGTTCAACCGCAACGCTGACGAGCCTCAGCAGCGGTGACCGGCGCATGACAAGGAAATAACCCAGTGCAAGGCTAATCACCACAATCATCAGGGCAGCGGTGAGGGACAGCACCAGAGAGTTGACAATCGCACGCCCCGAAGCGCCATGCTCGAACAGAACATAGGCAAAATTGTCGAGCGTGGCCGTGGCCATGGTCA
>CAXTUM010000245.1:0-5037 GCA_964247205.1 uncultured Beijerinckiaceae bacterium | reverse complement strand
CCGGCGGCCTGTTCATCTCGAAAACACCGTGCCTGTCCGACATGAACCCGCTCATTCGTCTGGCAGTGCCTTTCATGCAACTCGTGGAGAAAGCGCCCTACGTGGAGTTCTTCACGGCGCAGCAACTCGAGGCCGAGATCACCGATGCCGGGTTCGCGATCATCGAGCGCGGGCGTCACGCGTCAAAGGGCAAGGACACCCGCCCGTTCTTCGTGGCAAAGCGGCTATAACTGCCGCAACCCCCTACTAACTCCCTAACACCACCCCCATCACCCTGTCCCATCCTGACCGGCACACCCGCCTTCCGAAGCCAAACCCCGAACGAACGGCATACGAATCAGCCTCGCCGGGAAGCGGCAACAGAATGTACTGCGGAGTGTCCGTCAGTGTTCGATGCGCAATCCGGCTTCATGCAGCGTTGCCTCTTTCCTGCGGACAATTTTCGCCGCAAGCTAAGGCCGCGAGGCGGAACACGGATGAAACTGACGATTGAGGCTAAGACCGCGGTTGGCGGCATGCTCGCCATGGCTGCGGCGCTGGGCATCGGGCGGTTTGTCTATACACCTGTGCTGCCCGCCATGATCGAGGGCCTGCAGCTCAGCAAATCGCAGGCGGGCCTGATCGCCTCGTTCAACTTCCTCGGCTATCTCGTGGGCGCTCTGGCTGCCAGCCGGGGTGCTGCGGCTGGCAGCAGGAAGGCCTGGCTGACAGGGGCGCTGCTCGCGAGCGCCCTGACCACGACCGGCATGGCCCTGTCGAGCGACATGGCGGTGCTGACGGGCTTTCGCTTTCTCGGCGGCGTCGCCAGCGCCTATGTCATCGTCATGGCCTCGACGCTGGTTCTGGGACAGCTGGCGGCGGCGGGACGCAGCGATCTCTCGGCGGTTCACTTCGCCGGTGTCGGTGCGGGAATTGTTGTCTCGGCCGTCGTCGTATCATCGCTGCTGGCCTTGAGTGCGGACTGGCGCCTGCTGTGGGTCGTCTCTGGCCTTCTGGCGCTTGGCGCAATCGCGCCGGTTGCAGTCCTGATCCGCGAGCCGGAGCCCGTACATGCGCCCGCGGCCACGCCCGCAAGCGCCGCAGCAAGCGGCGGCCTGACAAAGCTGATCATCGCCTACGGGTTGTTCGGCTTCGGCTATGTCATCACGGCAACGTTTCTCGTCACCATCGTGAGGCTGACTCCGGAACTGCGGCTCATCGAGCCCTGGGTGTGGCTCATCTTCGGGCTGGCGGCAGTCCCCTCGGTGGCGATGTGGTCATGGCTCGGCGCGCGGACAGGGCTCCTGACGTCCTTCGCCATCGCCTGTATCGCCGAAGCGCTGGGCGTCGCCGCGAGCGTCGAATGGATCAGCGCAACAGGCGTGCTTGTGTCGGCCCTGCTGCTGGGCGGCACGTTCATGGGCATCACGGCGCTGGGCCTGATGGCGGCGAGACAGATGTCCGGGGCGGGCGCGCAGAGGATGATCGCCCTGATGACCGGCAGTTTCGCCATCGGCCAGATCACCGGCCCTGCGGTGGCTGGCGCGCTTTACGATCACTTCGGCAGCTTCCGTATCCCCTCCCTGATTGCGGCGGGAGCACTGGTTCTGGCGGCGGCAATTGCGTTCTCGGCGGCGCGCGACGCCCCTCCAGCCTTGCCAACTCCCTAACACCACCCCCATCACCCTGTCCCATCCTGACCGGCTCACCCGCCTTCCGAACCCAAACCCCGAACGAACAGCATACGAATCAGCCTCGCCACTTGCGCGAGTGATTCCGAGGCTCTAGGCAAGCCGCCAGACGCGGCCACGGCGGAACGTGGTTAACCAACGGATAACGCACCATGGCGACGCACAACGTTCTTCTCCTGCCCGGCGACGGCATCGGCCCCGAGGTGGCGAAGGAAGTGGAGAAGGTCGCGGCGTGGTTCGGCAAGGCAGGCATCGCCACGTTCAACTCCGAGACGGATCTCGTCGGTGGTGCCGCCTATGATGCGCACAAGGCAGCAATCAGTGATGCCGCCATGACCCGTGCACAGGCGGCGGATGCCGTGCTGTTCGGCGCGGTCGGCGGGCCGAAATGGGCCGATGTGCCCTATCACGCGCGCCCCGAGGCCGGCCTGCTGCGCCTGCGCAAGGAGATGCAGCTTTTCGCCAACCTCCGCCCCGCCGTCTGCTATCCCGCACTTGCGTCGGCCTCGTCCCTCAAGCCCGAGATCATCGAGGGTCTCGATATCATGATCGTGCGCGAGCTCACGGGCGGCGTGTATTTCGGCGAGCCCAAGGAGATCGTCACGCTGGAGAACGGCGAGCAGCGCGCGGTCGACACGCAGGTCTACACCACACACGAGATCGAGCGTATCGCGCGCGTGGCGTTTGACCTCGCGAAGGTGCGCCGCAACAAGGTGACGTCGTCGGAAAAGCACAACGTGATGAAGTCCGGCGTGCTGTGGAAGAAGGTCGTCACCGATGTTCACCAGCGCGAATACAGGGACGTGGAACTGGACCACCACCTGGCGGATTCCTGCGGCATGCAGCTCGTGCGCTGGCCCAAGCAATATGATGTCATCGTGTGCGATAATCTCTTCGGCGACATGCTGTCGGATATCGCGGCGATGCTGACGGGATCGCTCGGCATGCTGCCCTCGGCGTCACTCGGCGCACCCGATGCGAAGACCGGCAAGCGCAAGGCGCTCTACGAGCCCGTGCATGGCTCCGCGCCGGATATCGCGGGCAAGGGGCTTGCCAATCCGCTGGCGATGATCGGCTCGTTCGGAATGGCCTTGCGCTATTCCTTCGGCCTCGCGGAAGCAGCTGATCTGCTGGACAAGGCGGTGGCGGCGGTGCTGGCCGATGGCATCCGCACGGCGGATATCGCGGCCAAGGGCCAGAACGCGGTCAGCACGACGGATATGGGCGATGCCGTGGTGAAGGCGCTGGGCAAGCTGAACTGAAGGCTACAGCCGCAGCATCCTTCGCAGCACTGACAGCGCCACCAGGTGCAGCATCACCGAAGCGATGATTGCGCCCATCATCTTGGTGATGTCGGGGGATTTCATGCTGCCGAGATAATGGTGGTAGACCCAGACCCCGACCACGATCCCGATGATAGCGACAATCGAATTGCCAAAGAGCCCGAAACCGGTGGGCCCCATGATCATGTCCATGATCCAGCCGACTGTGAGGGACGCGCAGATTGCAACCAGGGCGACGAGGAGCTGTTCGTTCGTGCTGAGATGGGAAAGTCCTATGAGTTTCCACATGATGGCCTGACCTGCTGTCTTGCCGGAAAACAGCTTCTCCGGATGTCGTGAATTTGCCGAAAATCCCTGAAGGATTGGTTATTGAGGCAATCAATTTGCTCCAATGCAAGGCATGGCCTGTCACCTGGAAAGGCCGGAGCCCTCAACGCCAGCCGAAAGCCAGTCTTTCGCGTGAAACCGTGCCGAAGGTCTCGTGCGCCCGGCCCACCATCAGGCCACCCAGCTTCTCGTAGAACTGGATGGCGCGCTCATTGTCCGCCAGCGACCACACCACCAGCGAGGTCAGGCCATGCCCGGCCAGTTCGCGCTGCGCGGCGGAAAACAGGCGGCGGCCGAAGCCGACGCCCTGAAACTCGGGCAGCAGGTAAATCTCGAAGATTTCGCCCCGGTAAGGCAGCGAGACCGCGCGGTTGCGGCCATAGCTCGCGTAGCCCGCGATGGTGTCATTGAAATCGAGCACCGCGATGCGGCTGCCCTTTGCGATGGCATTGGCCCACCAGCTTGTACCCCGCCGCTGCACCATTCGCTCGAGATGCGCACCCGGGATGATGCCGCGGTAGGCCTCCATCCACGCTGCGTCATGCACGCTGGCCACGCCCGCTGCATCGGCGGCGGCGGCGGTCCGGATTCGGATCGTCCTTGTGCTCATTCCCCTTGTTTACGACTTGTTAACCATACCGGTAAAGCCCGAAAGAGAGGCGCATGCGGGATGTGAACAATCGCGGTGTTTCAGCGCGCTGCCTGAAAAGCCTTGATAAAGGCAGGAGCCGCTTCCCCCGCAGCCTCAAGCGAGTAGCCGCCTTCCTGCAATATGACCGCTGGCAGCTTCAGCTCGCCAAATACGGCGCCAATGGTGCTGAAAGCCGCCGTCGTGACCGCAAGCCTCGACAGCGGGTCCTTATGATGAGCATCCCACCCGGCAGAGAGCACCATGGCCTCCGCGCCAAAATTGCGAGCCGCCTCGGCAAGCTTCCGGCATGCCGCAGCGTAGGCTTCATCATCCGCGCCGGGCAGGAGCGGCACATTCAGGTTCGCGCCCTTCCCCGCGCCCCGGCCCTTTTCATCCGCAAAACCTGAATAATAGGGATAATAACTGGTGGGATCGGTGTGCGCGGAGGCCACCAGCACATCGCCCCGGTCATAGAAGATCGCCTGCGTCCCGTCGCCGTGGTGCGTGTCAAAATCGAGGATCGCCACTTTCGCAAACCGCTGGCGCAGGATCTCGGCTGCAACAGCAGCATTATTGAGAAAACAGAAACCGCAGGCGCGGTCGCGGTAGGCATGGTGCCCCGGCGGACGGCAGAGGCCGAAGGCAGCATCGTGCCCCGTGAGAACGGCGGCGGCTGCAGCAATCGCGGTCTGCGCCGAGGCGTGGGCGGCGGCCCAGCTGCCCTCCCCCATCGCCACCGCCATATCGCCGATATACCACCCGGCCTGCCCGATGATGTTTCCTTTCGGCGGGCCTTTGCGGCCGAGATCGGCCCCGGTGCCGCGATACGGATGGATATTCGGCCAGACCTCGGGACCCGCATTGGGAAACTTGCGCCATTCCGTGTAGGCCGTCTGCAGGAAGTTCAGATAATCATCGTCATGCACCGTGCGGATGGCCGCCATGCCGTGATCACCCGGGTCGATCAGGTTCAAGCCCGCAGCCGTCAGCCTGGCCGACAGCATTGTCACGCGGTCAGGGTTTTCGAGCGGCGCAGCCACCCGCCCCGCCACCATGAACTGCTTCGGCTGATGACGAAGCTGGGTCTGGTCAAAGAAGAGATGCATGCGGCCTCCGTCTGGAAAGC
>CAXTUM010000244.1:0-5046 GCA_964247205.1 uncultured Beijerinckiaceae bacterium | reverse complement strand
CTCGCCATGGCGACGATGGACATCATCAAGCTCTACGGCATGGAGCCCGCCAACTTCCTCGACGTCGGCGGCGGCGCCAGCAAGGAGAAGGTGACGGCGGCATTCAAGATCATCACGGCTGACCCCAACGTGAAGGGCATCCTCGTCAACATCTTCGGCGGCATCATGAAATGCGATGTCATCGCGGAAGGCGTGATCGCGGCAGTGAAGGAAGTGGGCCTGCAGGTGCCGCTGGTGGTGCGGCTGGAAGGCACCAACGTGGAGCTTGGGAAAAAGATCATCAACGAGAGCAAGCTGAACGTGATTTCGGCGGATGATCTGGATGATGCGGCTCAGAAGATTGTTGCTGCTGTGAAGAAGGCTGGGTGAGGCTGTGACCCGGCTTTCCGCGATCACTCTTGGCCTGATTTCGGTGGTCGGCGTAGCCTCGCAAGAGGCAAGCGCAACCCCCGAAGCTGCTGCAGCTGTCGCGAAGCTGATCGACGAAGTGTGTGTTTCGTCGGCATCGTCCGAGGCTATCGTAACATCCGCCGAAAAGCTCGTTAGTGAGCATGGTTGGAAGCTCATCGCGGCCAAGGTGACTCCGCTGCCCATGATGCAGAATGAAAAGGGGCCCGAAATTTCGTATACTATCGCTGTTGAAGGGAGGCAGACTGACGCAATTAGCTTAACTCTGGTAGCCTCAATCCTTCGCCCGGAAAACTCAGGAATGAAGTACAATATATGCTTTGTTGAACCTTCAATTCAGATCGAAGAAACAGATATAAGACGCGCTATCGATGATCGGTTCTCGACGCGTTTTGAGCGGACTATCTTCGAGCGCAAGGCCGACTACGACGAGTGGCTCGTCAGCACCGAAAAGGCATCTGGGCGCTGCGAACGCAAACTCGGTGTCCAGCACTGGCAGATGAGCAGCCGCGGCAAATCAAGAACAACTTCTTTCATGCACATCGCCTTGCCACGAGGTGATACGTCGCCGTTGGCTGGTTTTCTGAATTGCAAAGTCTGATAGGAAACACATGTCCATCCTCATCACCAAGGCCATAACGCAGGGCTTCAACGCTCCGGTAATGGCGCTTGGCGTAGTGATGCAGCCGCCATTGTCTCGCCACACAGTTACACGTATCCTGTGTAGCTGTGTGAAGGAGATTGGGCGATGACGAAGAACATCACATTGGCGATAGAGGACGAAATTCTGGAAGTCGTGCGGGTTGTCGCGGCTGAGGAAAAGACGACGGTCAACGCCATGGTGCGCGACTACCTGAGCGGCATTGCGAAGCAGCGGGGCCGTCGTCAGGAAGCGCGCGCGAAGTTCAGGGAGCTGGCGCAGAACTCGGAAGCGCGGCTCGGCCCCAATTACGTCTGGAATCGCGAGGATATCTATGCTGATCGAATGCTTCCTCGACACGAACGTCCTGATCTACGCCGCGATGGGGAATCAGGATGAGCGCCGCAAGCAGGAGATCGCGTCCCGCATCCTCGATACGGTATCCTTTGCTCTTTCCGGGCAGGTGCTTGCCGAGTTCGTTGCCAACACGCTCTATCCGAAGCGCGGCAAGCCACTGTCGGCTGAAAAAGTCGATACATGGCTGTCGGGCTTCGAAGCCTATCCGCTTCAACCCATCGACGCAGGGATCGTATCGCGGGGGCTCGAGCTCTCGCAGCGTTTCAAGATCAAATACTGGGACGCTGCGCTCATCGCCGCTGCCGAGCGCCTTGGCGCTCCCATCCTCTACACCGAAGACCTCAGCCACGAGCAATTCTACGGCTCGGTTCAGGTCATCAACCCCTTTCGCCCGAACTGACGCCTGACAGGAACAGCATGTCCATCCTCATCACCAAATCGACCAGGGTCATCACCCAGGGCTTCACCGGCAAGAATGGCACGTTCCATTCGGAGCAGGCGATTGCCTATGGCACGCAGGTCGTCGGCGGCACGTCGCCGGGCAAGGGCGGCAGCATCCACCTCGGCCTGCCGGTGTTCGACACCGTCGCCGAAGCGCGCCACGCCACGGGGGCCGACGCCTCCGTCATCTACGTGCCGCCTCCGGGCGCTGCTGATGCGATCTGCGAGGCGATCGATGCGGAAATCCCGCTCATCGTCTGCATCACGGAAGGCATTCCGGTGCTCGACATGGTGCGCGTCAAGCGCTCTCTTGAAGGCTCGAAGTCGCGGCTGATCGGGCCGAATTGCCCCGGCGTGGTCACGGCGGGCGAATGCAAGATCGGCATCATGCCGGCCAACATCTTCAAGCCCGGCAATGTCGGCATTGTCTCGCGCTCCGGCACGCTGACCTACGAGGCGGTGTTCCAGACGACGCGCGAGGGGCTGGGCCAGACGACGGCGGTCGGTATCGGCGGCGACCCGGTGAAGGGCACCGAGTTCATCGCCATGCTGGAACTGTTCCTGGCCGATCCCAAGACGCAATCCATCGTCATGATCGGCGAGATCGGCGGTTCGGCGGAGGAAGACGCGGCGCAGTTCATTCGGGATGAAGCGAAGCGCGGCCGCCGGAAGCCGATGGTCGGCTTCATCGCGGGCCGCACCGCGCCTCCCGGCCGCCGCATGGGCCATGCCGGTGCGATCATCTCTGGCGGCAAGGGTGGCGCAGAAGACAAGATTTCGGCGATGGAAGCGGCAGGCATCCGGGTTTCGCCGTCGCCAGCGCGGTTGGGTAAGACGCTGGTGGATGTGCTGAAGGGTTGAGTCGATCCCTTTTTTCGCCAACGGGGAAAGGGAACTGGAGGAAGAACGATGGACCGCGACGTCAATGACATTCTTGCTGATACCGGCGGTTCGGCCGCCTATCTCGAATCCCTGCTGGGTGAGGAGACCCCCGCGCCTTCCTGGCAGCGCAAGAACTGGCCCATTCCCGCCAATGGCGAGCTGGTTTCTGCGCTCGATGGCAACTGGGGATCGGTCGAGAAGATCGTTACCGGCAAGCTTGAGAAGAAGTCCGCCGACAAGGGCGCGCCCGCCTCATCCGCCGATATACAGCAGGCGACGCGCGATTCTGTTCGTGCCCTTATGATGATCCGGGCTTACCGGATGCGCGGGCATCTGTTCGCCAATCTCGATCCGCTCGGCATCGAGCCGAAGAAGGATCACGAGGAATTGCATCCCTCGACCTATGGTTTCATGGATGCCGACTGGGACCGCAAGATATTCATCGATCACGTTCTGGGCCTCGAGTTCGCGACCATCCGCGAGATGCTGGATATCCTGCAGCGTACCTATTGCTCCACCATCGGCTACGAGTTCATGCACATCACCGACCCCGCCGAAAAGGCGTGGTTGCAAGAGCGCATCGAGGGACCGGACAAGGAAATCACCTTCACCAAGGAAGGCAAGCGCGCCATCCTGCAGAAGCTGGTGGAAGGCGAGGGCTTCGAAAAGTTTCTCGATGTCAAATATACCGGTACCAAGCGCTTCGGCCTTGATGGCGGCGAGTCGCTGATCCCGGCGCTGGAGCAGATCATCAAGCGCGGCGGCAATCTCGGCGTGCAGGATATCGTGATGGGCATGGCGCATCGCGGCAGGCTCAATATCCTCACGCAGGTCATGGGCAAGCCTCACCGCGCGCTGTTCCACGAGTTCAAGGGCGGTTCGGCTGCGCCCGATGATGTCGAAGGCTCGGGCGACGTGAAATACCATCTCGGCGTTTCGTCTGATCGCGAGTTCGATGGCAACAAGGTGCATCTGTCGCTGACGCCAAACCCGTCGCATCTCGAGATCGTCGATCCGGTGGTGCTCGGAAAGGTGCGGGCGAAGCAAGACCAGTACGGCTGCCCGCCGGAAGACCGCCGCGCGGTGATGCCGCTGCTGCTGCATGGCGATGCGGCTTTTGCGGGTCAGGGCGTCGTGGCGGAATGCCTGGGGCTCTCGGGCCTGAAGGGACATCGCACCGGCGGCTCGGTGCATTTCATCATCAACAACCAGATCGGTTTCACGACCTATCCGCGGTTCTCGCGCTCGTCGCCCTATCCGTCCGATGTGGCCAAGATGGTGGAAGCGCCGATTTTCCATGCCAATGGCGATGATCCTGAGGCGGTGGTGTTCGCGGCCAAGGTCGCGACCGAATTCCGCATGCGGTTCCAGAAGCCTGTCGTGGTCGATATGTGGTGCTACCGCCGCTACGGCCACAATGAAGGCGACGAGCCAGGCTTCACCCAGCCGCTGATGTACCGCAAGATACGGAGCCAGAAGACGACGCTCGAAATCTATGCCGCCAAGCTCATCGGCGAAGGTGTGGTGACTGAGGGTGAAGTCGACAAGATGAAGGCGGACTGGCGCGCAAGGCTCGAAGCCGAGCACGAGGCCGGCCAGGCTTACAAGCCCAACAAGGCGGACTGGCTGGACGGCGCATGGTCCGGTCTCAAGGCGGTGGCTTCGGCTACCAATGACGAGGACCCGCGCCGCGGCCAGACAGGCATCGCGATGGACAAGCTGAAGTCCATCGGTCAGGCCCTTGCCAAGGTTCCCGAGGGTTTCAACATCCACAAGACGATCCAGCGCTTCATGGATGGCCGCCAGAAGATGATCGACACCGGCGAGGGCGTGGACTGGGCCATGGCCGAAGCGATGGCTTTTGGCACCTTGCTGGATGAGGGGCATCGCGTCCGCCTGTCCGGACAGGATTGTGAACGCGGCACATTCAGTTCGCGGCATTCCGTGCTGATCGATCAGGAGAACGAGAACCGCTACAAGCCGCTGAACAACATCCGCGAGGGGCAGGCAAAATACGAGGTCATCAACTCGATGCTGTCGGAAGAGGCCGTGCTGGGCTTCGAATATGGCTACAGCCTGTCGGAACCCAATGCGCTCACCCTTTGGGAAGCGCAGTTCGGCGATTTCGCAAATGGCGCGCAGGTTCTGTTTGATCAGTTCATATCGTCGGGCGAGCGCAAGTGGTTGCGCATGTCGGGCCTCGTTTGCCTGCTGCCGCATGGGTATGAAGGTCAGGGGCCGGAGCATTCCTCCGCGCGCCTCGAGCGCTTCCTGCAGATGTGCGCCGAGGACAACATGCAGGTCGCTAACTGCACGAC
>CAXTUM010000243.1:0-5056 GCA_964247205.1 uncultured Beijerinckiaceae bacterium | reverse complement strand
GCCGTGCCGTTGACGTGGTGGGTGCTGCAGAAGACGCGCTTCGGCCTGCGCCTGCGCGCCGTTGGCGAGAACCCGGCGGCAGTGGACACAGCAGGCATATCAGTTGTGAAACTGCGCTATGCCTCAGTGATCATCTGCGGCGTGTTGTGCGGTCTGGGCGGGGCCTATCTTTCCATCGCGCAGGGCGCGGGCTATCTCAACAACATGACGGCGGGCAAGGGCTTCATTGCGCTCGCTGCCTTGATATTCGCCAAATGGAAACCCGGGCCTGCGCTGGCAGCGTGCCTCCTGTTCGGCTTCCTCGATGCCATGGCGATCCGGCTGCAGGGCGTCACCATCCCCGGCATCGGCCAGGTGCCGGTGCAACTGATCCAGGCGCTGCCCTATGTGCTGACGGTTGTGCTTCTGGCAGGGTTCATCGGTCGGGCGACACCGCCAAAAGCGTCCGGCGTGGCTTATGTGAAGGAACGCTGACGTGTCTATCGATGCATTGTTCGAGGCGGCGAAAGCCGCGCAGGCCAGAGCCTATGTGCCATATTCCCGTTTCAAGGTCGGGTCCGCCATTCTCGCCGAGAACGGTACAATCTACGCGGGATGCAATGTCGAGAACGCGGCTTATCCATCCGGGACATGCGCCGAGGCAGGTTCCATCGCGGCCATGGTTCTGGGCGGCGGCACGAATATCCGCGCAATGCTCGTGGTTGGCGACGGACCGGTGCTGTGCACACCCTGCGGCAATTGCCGCCAGCGCATCCGCGAATTTGCCAAACCGGAGACACTGGTTCATGTGGCGGGACCAGAAGGGGTTCGGCGCACATTCACGCTGGAAGAGCTTCTTCCGGCATCATTCGGACCGGACAACTTGAAATGACCACTGCACTGGACAGACAGGCGCATGCCCGCGCGGAGAGCGAAAAGGCTGTCGCGGCGCTGGCCAAGCATGGCGTCAAGGGACCTTTCGATCTCGGCATCGTGCTGGGGACCGGGCTTGGCCCGCTGGCCGACGAGATCGAGAAGCCAATCAAGGTCAACTACTCTGACATTCCCGGTTTTCCCGCAGGCAATGTCTCGGGCCATGCCAAGCAGCTTGTGGCGGGAGAGATCAACGGCAAGCGTGTCGTGGCATACAATGGCCGCTCGCATTACTACGAGAAGGGTGACAGTTCCGTCATGCGATTGCCCGTGGCAACGCTGGTGGGTCTTGACTGCAGGCAGGCGCTTTTCACGAATGCAGCGGGCTCGCTCAATGAAGGCCTCGGACCCGGCAGCATTTCGCTCATCTCGGACCATATCAATTATTCCGGACGCGATCCGCTCATCGGTGATCCGGACGATGCGCGGTTTGTGTCTCTGACCGATGCCTATGATCCTGACCTTCGCAAAGTGATGAAAGCCGCCGCCAAGGCCGAGAAAGTCCCGATGGGCGAAGGTGTCTATGTCTGGTTCTCGGGTCCAAGCTTCGAGACGCCAGCGGAAATCCGCATGGCGCGGATCATCGGCGGCAGCATTGTCGGCATGTCGACGGTGCCGGAGGTGATTCTCGCGCGGCGGTTTGGTCTGAAATCCGTCGCCATGTCGATGCTGACAAACCTTGCAGCAGGCATCCAGGGCTCATCACCCTCGCACGATGAGACCAAGGCTGTGGCCGCGATTGGCGGAGCTGCCATGCGGCGCGTCGTCACCAACTTCGTCGGGAGACTGTGATGCAAGACAAGTCGCATCAAAACAAATCCCATGACGTTGAACTGGCTATCCGCGCCCTCAAGCTGCTCGACCTCACCGATCTCAGCGACGGCTGCCGCGAGGACCATATCGAGGCGCTGATCCAGAAGGCTCTGACGCCGCATGGCCCGGTTGCCGCGATCTGCATCTGGCCGCAATTCGTGACGCTTGCGAAGGCGCGGCTCAAGGGCAAGGGTGTGAAGGTTGCGACTGTCATCAACTTTCCCAAGGGAGGCGATGACGTGGAGCGCGCCATCGAGGATACGGCGGAGGCCATCGACGACGGTGCAGACGAGATCGATCTGGTCATGCCGTATCACGCGCTGATCGCGGGCGATGAACTCACCGTGCGTTCCATGATTGGAGAGGTGCGCGACGAGATCGACGATGCCGGGCGGCTCAAGATTATTCTCGAGACAGGCATGCTGCCGGACCAGGCGATGGTGCGCAAAGCTGCCGATATCGCCATCGAATGCGGTGCGGATTTCATCAAGACATCTACGGGCAAGACACCGGTTTCAGCGACGCCGGAGGCCGTGAAGACCATGCTCGCCGCGATCAGGGCAACCGACAGGACCGTGGGGCTGAAGCCCTCCGGCGGCATCCGGACACTTGCTGATGCATCGCTGTATCTTGGCCTCGTCGACGCCGCCATGGGGCCGGTCTGGGCCTCGCCCATGACATTCCGGTTCGGAGCCAGCGGGTTGTACGATGTCCTGCTCGACCTCATCGAGGGCAAGAGTTCTGCCGCTTCGGCCAAGGGGCCTTACTGAACGCCATGCTGCCGCAGGAAATCATCCGCAAGAAGCGTGACGGCGGCACACTCTCAGCCGCCGAAATCGCCTTCATGGTCAAGGGCCTGACGGACGGCTCCGTCACAGAGGGGCAGGTCGCGGCTTTCGCCATGGCGGTGTTTTTCAGGGGCATGGCCATGCCGGAGCGCGTGGCCCTGACGGAGGCAATGCGCGATTCCGGCCGCGTGCTGGACTGGCGCGATCTGCCCGGCCCCGCCCTCGACAAGCATTCCACCGGCGGCGTGGGCGATACGGTCTCGCTGATGCTGGCGCCAGCCGTTGCGGCCTGCGGCGGCTACGTTCCGATGATTTCGGGGCGCGGTCTGGGGCACACAGGCGGCACGCTCGACAAGCTCGATTCAATCCCCGGCTATGTCTCCCAGCCGGATGAGGCCCTGTTCCTGAAAGTGACCCGCGCCGTAGGCTGCGCCATCATTGGCCAGACCGCTGATCTCGCCCCCGCCGACAAGCGCTTCTACGGCATCCGCGACGTGACGGCGACGGTGGAGAGCATCCCGCTGATCACGGCATCGATCCTGTCGAAAAAGCTCGCCGCGGGTCTGCACGGCCTCGCAATGGATGTGAAATTCGGCAAGGGCGCGTTCATGGCGCGGTTCGAAGATGCTGAAGAGCTGGCGCTGAGCCTGGCTACCGTGGCAACCGGCGCGGGCCTGCCGACGACAGCGTTGCTGACCGACATGAACGAGCCGCTGGCGTCCTCGGCGGGCAATGCGCTGGAGGTGCGTTACGCCATCGATTACCTCATTGGCGCAAAGCGCGAGCCGCGCATGCACGAGGTGACGGTGGCTCTTGGCGCTGAAATGTTGCTGTCCGGCAAGCTGGTATCGACCGTTGCCGAGGGCAGGGCGAAGATGGAGTATGCCATCGCCAGCGGCGCGGCGGCGGATAAGTTCAGTGCAATGGTTGTCGCACTCGGTGGCCCGAAGGATCTGATGACGCAGCCGGACAGGTATCTGGCAGCGGCAGGCGTCAACAGGCCCGTGCTGGCCTCCCACGACGGCTTTGTTTCCAGCATCGACAATCGCGGCCTTGGCATTGCCGTGGTGGCGCTGGGCGGAGGGCGCACCCGTGCTGCTGATCCCGTAGACCATGCCGTCGGCCTCACAGGCCTTGCCGGTCTGGGCCTGAAGGTGACCAAGGGACAGCCGCTGGGCATGGTTCACGCGCGAAGCGATGCCGCCGCAGACGCCGCTGTCGAAGCCGTCGCCCAGGCCTATGAACTGGCAGACACCGCACCCGTGATCGGCCCGCTGATCGCACGGCGACTTGAGGGATCAGCCGCATGAGTCTTCTCGTCGCCATCCGCGGCTGGCACGAACCGGACTGGATCGAGCGTTTCCAGCGCCTGATGCCGGAGCGCAGCGTGATATCCGCGACCACTGATTTCGACCCTGCCGGAATTGACTACGTCGCGTGCTGGAAACATGTGCCGGGTTCGCTGGCGAAGCTACCAAACGTCAAGGTTTTGTTCTCGCTGGGGGCAGGCGTCGATCACCTCGTCAGTGATCCTGATCTGCCGGACGCCCCCATAGTCCGCATGGTGGACCCCGATCTCACACAGCGCATGACGGAATGGATCGTCTGGCAATGCCTGGACTGGCTGCGGCAGGGGAAAATGTACCGGGCGCATCAGGCAACAGCGCAGTGGATCGATGATCGCGATCAGCCTGCGGCAAAAGACGTGCGCGTCGGTGTCATGGGACTGGGCGTTCTGGGCCTTGATGCTGTCGATGCTCTCAAGCGCCTGCGCTTCAATGTGGCTGGATGGAGCCGGTCACCCAAGAATATCCCCGATGTGCCGACATTCGCGGGCGAGGATGGATTAACGGCCTTTCTGGCGCGAACCGATATCCTCGTATCGCTGATGCCGCTGACCGATGACACGAAAGGCATTCTGAATGCCAAACTTCTTTGCGGGCTGGCACGCAACGGGCGCCTTGGTGGGCCAGTGCTGATCAATGCCGGGCGCGGCGGCTTGCAGGTGGAGGCGGATATTCTGGCTGCGCTGAAAAGCGGCGTGCTGAAAGGGGCTTCGCTCGATGTCTTCGAGACCGAGCCATTGCCGGAAAACTCCCCGCTCTGGCATCACCCCGCAGTTACTGTGACGCCGCACAACTCGGCCATGAGTGCGCCTGATGCGATGGCGGGCGCGATTGTGGCGCAGATCCAGGATTTCGAGCGCGGATGGCCGCTTCGCAACAGGGTTGACCGGAAACGCGGCTATTGAGGCCTACAACCTCCGCCAGAGCGCAATCTGCCCGCCCCGCTCCTTGATGATGTCCCGACCCTTAATGCTGGCGAAGGCGCTGACCTGCAGCGACCAGCGTTCCGAGAGATCATAGACAACGCCGGGCTGAAGCTTGTGCTGGCGCGGCCTGCCTTCGCCGACACGCCCTTTTCCTGCCGCCGCGACTGTGCTGAAGCTCTGCACCATCAGCAGGAGCGGCGGTATTGGACGGACACCGAATGCTGTGTCGAAGCGCAGCTCATCCCGGTTGCCGCCGCCCCGCCAGCGATAG
>CAXTUM010000242.1:0-5068 GCA_964247205.1 uncultured Beijerinckiaceae bacterium | reverse complement strand
GACATCAGACACGGATGCCGACCGCATCTTCCGCCGCGTGGCGGATCGCGGCGATATTGGCGGAATAGGCCTTTGGGCCGCCCTTGAACACGGCGGAACCCGCGACCAGCACATTGGCGCCCGCTTTGGCGATGGCCCCGGCATTTTCCGGCGTGCAGCCCCCGTCGATCTCCAGATCGATTGCGCGGTCGCCGATCATCGCGTTGATCCGGCGGATTTTCTCCAGCATCGAAGGCTCGAACGCCTGCCCGCCGAAGCCGGGCGAGATTGTCATGACAAGCACGAGATCGACGAAAGGCAGCAGATGCTCGATGGCCGTCTCGGACGTCTGCGGATTCAGCACGATACCTGCCTTTTTGCCCAGGCTCTTGATGAGTTTCAGCGAGCGATGCGCATGCGGGCCTGCCTCGACATGCAGCGAGATCAGGTCAGCACCCGCCTTGGCAAAAGCCTCCACATAGAGGTCCACCGGCGAGATCATCAGATGCACATCGAAGAACTTTTTCGTCCGGGGGCGGATGGATTTCAGGATATCCGGCCCGAACGAGATGTTGGGCACGAAATGCCCGTCCATCACATCACAATGCACCCAGTCGCAGCCCGCGCGGTCGATAGCCTCGATGTCCGCGCCGAGTGCAGAAAAATCGGCGGAGAGGATCGAAGGGGAAATGATGATGGGGCGGGACATGCGGGTGTGGTAGTCCTCAAGCCGTTGGAGGGCAACAGTCAGCCGCTTTTGTCCACGCGAAACCGCGCCGCCAGCGGCTTCACGATCATCGGCATCAGATAGATCGGGAACTGCGCCAGCGCGAAGAACAAGAACGTCGTCTTCGGAGCCGCCGCGCCCAGTGCCGCAATCAGCAGGCCCATGTTGCGCTGGCAGGTGCAGTAGCCCAGCACGAACCGGTCCGCCCCGCTGAACGGCCTCAGCACGACCCACGCCGCCGCAAACCCGAGCGCCGCCATGCCGAAGGCGAAGGCCAGGAATTGCGCCACCTTCCATGGATCAGCCAGTGCCGCATCCATCACGCCGTCCATCGCCGCGATGGCGAAGAGAAAATACATGATCACTCCGATGCCGTCGAAGGTTTCTCTGCTGGCGCGGATCCGCTCCATGCCCAGCGCCTTGCGGAGCACGATAGCACCGATGATCGCGCCGCCGATCAGCAGCAGCAGCCGCTGGATCAACACGCTAAGATCAAGCGGCACGGCGGCGCCCGCGATGATGTCGACCAGCAAGGGTGAAACCACGGGTGCCAGCGCCGTTGTCACCAGCACGGCAGTGAGCAGCAGGGTCGGCTCCAGCCCCAGCATCATCGCCACGGCAGGCGCTGACATGATGGGCGGTGCTGCGCCCATGACGGCAAGACCGAGGACGAGACCGGGATCAAGGTTCTGGCGGCCAATGCCTGTCAGGATCGCGGTGATCACAATTGCCGGAGCGAGCACCAGCCAAAGCGATGCGAGGACCAGCGGCTGAGGGGATGCCATCAACGCCCGAACCTTGGTTTCCTCCGCCCGGGCAAAGGTGAGCATCACGAAAATGAAGATGGTGACGGCCAGAAGCGGGCGTGCCGCCGCCGCAAATTGCGGCAAAGCCAGCCCCACGAAGATCGAGAGAGCGAATCCCTGTGTGCCATAACGTCCGATCCATGCAAATGGTTTCGTCAGGTTATCAAGCACGTGGCCAGTTTCTTTCACTACGTTTCTACCGGAACGCCGTTGTTTCAACGCCGGTTTTAAAAAACCAGTGTCTTGAAAGTCTGGTCTGACTTAACGAGTTTGCATCAATGGCAACAGCGTTTTTTTGGGAGTGCAGATGCGCTGCGATGTGATCGTTCTGGGAGCTGGCATCGTTGGCGTGGCGGCGGCGCTGCATCTGCAGAAAAAGGGCAGGTCAGTGGTGCTCGTGGACCGGAAAGGGCCGGGCGAGGAAACCTCCTACGGCAATGCCGGGTTGATCCAGCGCGAGGCTTTCCTGCCCTATTCCTTTCCCACGGGTCTAGGAAAACTTATCCGCTATGCACTGAACGGCCAGACCGAGGCGCATTACCAGGTCTCAAGCCTGCTCAGCATCGCGCCGCCTCTTTTCAAATATTGGCGCAATGCCGCGCCGGAGAAGATCGAGCGCACGATCCGCACCAACCGCCCGCTTTTCG
Organism: uncultured Beijerinckiaceae bacterium; assembly: GCA_964247205.1. GTDB lineage: Bacteria > Pseudomonadota > Alphaproteobacteria > Rhizobiales > Beijerinckiaceae > JADCCX01. The sequence goes on along the minus strand of CAXTUM010000242.1, from coordinate 2,909 downwards.
AGCACTGCCTCGTGGAGCATCAGGCGCTGGCGGCGGAGGCTGGAATCACTGATCTGCTGCGTCCCGGCGGCTGGATCCAGATGTACCGCAAGACGGAAAGCATCGAGAAGGCGAAGAAGGATGCGGAGAGGCTGCGCAGCGAATTCGGCGTCAATTACGCCTTGCTCGATGCGAAATCACTTGCCCTGCTGGAGCCGCATCTCTCGGTCGATAAGGCGGCCGGCGCCTTCCATTGGAAAGACCCGTCATCATTGCGCGATCCTCTGGCATTGACGCAGGGCTATGCCGATCTCTTCAAGCGCCGTGGCGGCGTGTTTGTGAATGCGGATGCGAAATCGCTGATCCAGTACAGCGGCGGCTGGCAGATCGCAGGTCCCGATGGTCCCATTCTCGCGAAAGATGCTGTGGTGGCGCTCGGCCCCTGGTCTTCGGATATCTTCGAGCCGCTGGGCTACAGCATCCCGCTCTTCGTCAAGCGGGGTTATCACATGCACTACAAGGCGAAGGGCAACGCCACGCTGTCGCGCACCGTGATCGACTCCGACACCGGCTTTGCGCTGGCCGCCATGACAAAGGGCATCCGCATGACGACAGGTGCGGAATTCGCCCACCGCGATGCGCCGCCGACGCCGGTGCAGGTCGACCGCTGCGAGCCCTTCGCGAAAGAGCTGTTCCCGCTGGAATCGCGCGCCGAGGCGACACCCTGGATGGGTCGCCGCCCGGCCATGCCCGACATGACGCCGGTCATCGGTCCCGCACCGCGCCACAAGGGCCTGTGGTTCCTGTTCGGGCACGCCCATCACGGATTGACCAATGCCGCCGTCAGCGGACGCCTCATGGCCGAGATGATCACGGGCGAGACGCCGTTCTGCGACGTATCAGGCTTCCGGGCGGACCGGCGTTTCGTCTGAGCGGCGTGTAGGATTAACCATAACAAAGTGTAAATCTGTTATCACAGAACTATTCTGATTAGATCAATACTGCGGTAAGTATTGGAATGTCAGTGCCATGATCGAACGACGCAAATACACACGGTACCGGAGCCTTCTGGGCGCACGGGTTGTTTTCAATGCCCGCAACTCCACGATGAGCTGCACGGTGAAGAACTATTCCGAAGATGGCGCGCTGCTGAAATTCGGTGAAACGCCTTTCATCCCCGATCAAATTGAAATCCTGCTCGACAATCGCAACACGCTGATGCCTGCGCAGATTGTCTGGCGCGGCGGAGCAACTGTAGGGATCGCCTTCCCGCGCGGGCGCTTCATGGCGGAGTTGCGCGAGGATGCCTCGCGGAATCTGGCTGCGATGGAAAGTGCGCCCTCCGGTGCTGTGATGCACTGATCTACTTCGGCCCGAAGCGGTCCTTCCAGCTCTCCAGCGCATTGGCATAGGGCAGGGCTTTCGCTTCATAGACCCCGCGCGCAATGGCGCGGGCCAGGCAATCGGCGGCAACCATGCCGATCTCGGTCAGGTCACGGATGGTGTTCTCACCCAGAGGCCGCTTGCCCGTAGCTGCGGCAAACACCGTATCACCATCAAAGGGCGCATGCGGCGGGCGGATCGCATGGGCCAGCCCGTCATTCGCCATGATTGCCAGACGCTTGGCCTGCGCTTTCGTCAACACGGCATCACACGCCACGCAGGCGATGGTGGTGGCGGGACGGTCGCCTTTCAGCCGCATGCGCAACGCGCCGGATGATGCGGGAGATGTCATGCCCAGCCCGCCGAATTCGTTGCCCACCTCATAGGGGGCCGCCCAGAAATGCGGGCTGTCGCCCATGGTCGCCATACCGATGGCGTTCACGGCCGCGATGGCCCCGACAGTGAAGCCGGACGACGTCTTTGCGCTGGCCGAACCAAGACCGCCCTTGAGATTGGCCGTCGTCGCACCGTAACCTGCACCTACCGTTCCCAGCGCAAAACTTTCCGCCGCTGCCTGCGCCGCATCGAACCCCAGTTGCGGATAGAGTGAGAACCGCCCCCAGTTCTTGTCGCCGCCGTTCAGGAGGTCGAACAGGATCGCGCCGACCACGATGGGAACCCGCACCGGACCTACAGCAAAGCCGCGCCCTGCCTCGCGAAGTGCGGCCTGCACGCCGGTTCCCGAGGCGAGCCCGAAAGCCGATCCGCCGGACAGGAACACCGCGTTGATCTGCTGCACGGTGTTCTCCGGCTCCAGCAGGGCAGTATCGAAACTGCCGGGAGCACCGCCCGGCACGATGCCGGATGCGGTCGCGGGATCATCGAAGATGATCGCGGTCACGCCGGAGCCAAGCTTGGCATCCTCGGCATTGCCGACCTTCACGCCGGGCACGTCGGTGATCAGATTAAGCATCACGGACCTCGCACATTGCGGTGACTGTCATGACAACAGGCTTGCATGACAAGAGCGGTTTGACCATGGATTTTGGCTATTAAGAGGTTCCATGCCTGATATCACTCTCACCGGCGTCCTGATCGCGGGATTGCTGTCGTTTCTCAGCCCCTGCGTGCTGCCGCTGGTGCCGCCCTATCTCGCCTACATGGCGGGCACGAGTGTCTCTGCAATGACTGGCGGCGAGCAGCGCTTCAACCCGCGTGTGCTGGCGGCATCGTGTTTGTTCGTGCTGGGTTTCGCCACGGTCTTCGTGCTGCTGGGGGCGGGCGCGTCGTCTCTCGGCGGCGTTCTCAGGCGCTATTCCGATGTGCTGGCGACCATCGCCGGGCTCGCTATTATCGCCATGGGTCTGCATTTTCTCGGCGTCTTCCGCATCGGGCTGTTCTACCGCGAAGCGCGCTTTCAGGTCGCGAAACCGGCCAGCCTCATTGGCTCCTACCTGATGGGTCTCGCTTTCGCCTTTGGCTGGACGCCCTGCATCGGCCCGGTTCTGGGTTCGGTGATGGCGGTCGCAGGCGCGCAGGCAACGGTG
>CAXTUM010000241.1:0-5073 GCA_964247205.1 uncultured Beijerinckiaceae bacterium | reverse complement strand
GGGGGTATCAGTTGCGGTTCGGACTGTTTTCAGTCAGCCCAAGGGATTTTGCGGTGATTGGGGAGGCGATGGGAGTGTACTAAGCAATCCATCTGCATTGATACGCACCGCCCTACCCCGTCAGGATGGGCCGCAGCGCCGTGATCTCGTCGCCGATGAACGCAAAGAATGCAGCAACAGCAGGCGTCTTGCGCATGTCCGGATGGGCCAGAATCCGCCAGCTTCGCGTCAACTCCGGCACCTCGTCGAACAGCCTCACGAGATCAGCTTCGGAATTGCCCAGCGCCACCGGCATCGGCACGGCGGCGGCACCGGATTTCGCCACCGACACAAGGCCCAGAACGCTGCTGACACGCGCCGCAATCCTTGCATCCGGGGCCGCTTCCGCAAGCCACGTGGCAGCCCGGTTGGTTGCCATTGGTCCATCAAAACCTACGACAGCATGCCGGTTGAGATCGGCGAAGCTTTCGGGCCTGCCGAAACGCTGCACATAATTCTGGCTGGCGTAAACCGACCAGATCGAATCCGCGATCTTGCGGCCGACCAGCACGTTGTCGTCGGTATCGCCCGAGCGCAGCGCCACATCCGCCTCGCCCTTGAGAAGATCGACGTATGTGTCGCTCATCACGAACTCCACCCTCAGGCCGGGATGGCGGGCATAGAAGCGTTCAAGCAGGGCAGATTTGACGATCCGCACCATGATGGGCTCGGGGCAGGTCACGCGGATGACGCCGACCTCGATCCGGTCCAGGGTCACCTTCCGCTGCTCGAAAGCCAGCGCCGCCCGCTCGATCTCCTGCGCATAGGGCAACATCTCCTCGCCAAAAGCCGTGAGGCGGTAGCCGCTGTTCTGACGCACCACCAGTTCACGGCCGATTTGCCGCTCCAACTCGGCAAGGCGGCGATGCACGGTGGACTGGCTGAGCTTCAGCGCCCTCCCCGCCGCCAGAGTGCTGCCGTGGCGGGCGACAGCCAGAAAGTACTTGATGTCATCCCAGACGAGCATCGCGGCATTATGCACTTTTGCCGATTGTTCGCGCAACCTTGCTGCTCCCGCGCGCCGTCCGCACCCCGTATCCTCCAATTCCGCTCAGGCGAACAGCGCCCGGCGCAGGCGAGGGAGAACACAGCCATGACAATCCATGCATGTATTCAGACGGTTACCGGAAACAGCCCTGCCAGATCAGGTGCACTCGCGGCGGCGCTGCTTGCAATCTCGCTCGGCAGCGCTCTGGCCCATGATCCGGTCCATACCGACGGTGACAAATACAAGATGCGCTTCGAGAACGACCGGGTCCGCGTGCTCGAGTACCGCGACCTGCCGGGCGAGAAGACGCACGAGCACCGTCATCCGGCGTTTGTGCTTTATGCACTGGGCCCGTTCAAACGCGTCATCAGACTGCCGGACGGCAAGATTCTGACACGCGAATTCAAGGCCGGTGACATCATGTGGTCCGACGCCCAGACCCATATCGGCGAGAACGTGGGCACCACGCCGACACATGTGATCATGATCGAGATGAAGTGAGGGCGGGAAAGCGCGCCTTGAGTTCAATTTTATTGCAGCTTAAATTTGTCTCCAAGTTATTCAATCCCCTTGCCTTTTCCCCCTGCTTCCGCCATACGCCGCTCTCCAGTTCTGGCCGGAGGCTGAACGGAGGGGCATCAATTTCTGCCGAAAGCTCGAAACATCGACTTTCGGTTCATGCCAGGATCGGTGATCCGTCCTCCTGTGTCTCCGCCTTCGATGTATTCCGTCGAGCCTCTTCCGGGCTCGAAGGGCTCCGCGCCAGGACAGGATCAGATTGGCAATCGCCTTTCTGGTGTGCAACACAAAGAGAGGCTTCCATGCCACTGTATGAACACGTGTTCCTGTCCCGGCAGGACGTGTCCGCGCAGCAAGTCGAGACGATGACCGAACAGTTCAAGGGCATCATCGAAGCTGCGGGCGGCACCATTTCCAAGATCGAGTACTGGGGCGTCAAATCGCTCGCGTACCGCATCAAGAAGAACCGCAAGGCGCATTTTGCGCTGCTCAACATCTCCGCGCCCGCCGCTGGCGTCGCCGAGATGGAGCGCCAGATGAAGATCAACGAAGACGTCATCCGCTTCATGACCATCAAGGTCGAGGCGCTTGAGGAAGGCCCTTCGGCCATGATGCAGCGCCGCGAGCGCGAAGAGCGTCGTGATCGCGAGCGTGACGGCGGTGGTGGTGGCGGTGGCCGCGATCGTGACGGCGGTTATGGCTACGAAGGCCCGAGGGAGGACATCTGATGAGCGCAGCTGCTGGTTCTGGCCGTCGGCCTTTCTTCCGCCGCAAGAAGACCTGCCCCTTCACAGGCGCAGGCGCACCGATCATCGACTACAAGGATGTGAAGCTGCTCTCGCGCTACATTTCCGAGCGCGGCAAGATCGTGCCGTCGCGCATCACGGCGGTTTCCGCCAAGAAGCAGCGCGAACTGGCGCAGGCCATCAAGCGCGCCCGTGTGCTCGGCCTTCTGCCTTTCGTGATCAAGTAAGACATCAATGCCCCGGCGGGTCCGCCCGCCGGGTCTTCACCGTCGCCTGTCGGACCGCCCGGAAAGGGTCAAGTCCCGCAGGGATTGCTGGGGCATATCGCCTCTAACCGAGCCAAAGCGCCGGGACAGCAAGACAGGAAACCATGGCCAACGCCATCATCATCGCGGTTGTTGCAGGGCTCGCTTCGGCGATGCTGGCTGCTGCTGCGTTGTCCGGCCCGGCGTTCGGCATCTTCTTCGTTGTGATCGCTCCCCTGCCCCTGATGATTGTCGCGATCCGCTGGCAGCCGCTGCTGGCGGTGCTGGGCGGCGCGTTGATGGCGGCGGCACTGGCGTTCTTTATCCGGGGAAGCGCAGCAATCACCTTCAGCGTGCTCGTCACTTTGCCCGCCTACATCGTCGGCACGATCCTGTGGCGCAGCAATCTTGAGGGGCGTGCGCTGGTCGGTATGCTGTGCCTTTCTGCGGCGGGTTATGCCGTACTGGCCACCCTTGTCGGAACTTTTTCCATCAGCTTCGATTTCGAGACGCTGGAGGGGCATCTCCTGCGGCAGTCGGAGACGGTTTACCGCTTCATGCTTGGAATTGCCCGCGATGCACCGCTGACGGCACCGGGTGGGCAGGACCCACAGCTCTTCATCAAAGCCTATGCCAGTGCGGTTGCACCGCTGAGCTGCGCCATGCTGGCCGTGGTCTACATGTTCAATATCTGGCTCGCAGCCAGGATTGCGCATCGCTCCAGCCCGGATGCTTTCACCTGGGTGCCGATACCAACGATGCAAATGCCGCGCGTTCTGCTGCCAGTCGCTGCAGCGACGCTGATTGGCGGCATGCTGCCGGGCTATCCTGGCCTGATCATGGAACTGGTGGGCATCGCCGCCATCATGTGCCTTACGGCGCTGGGATACGCCGCCGTGCACCAAGCCACCATCGGGCTTGGTGCACGCGGATTTGTGCTCACCCTCTTGTGGCTCAGCACCTTGATTTTCGGCCTTCCCGCCCTCGCCATGCTGGCGGCGGGGATTGCCGAACTCGCCTTTGGCTGGCGCGAAAAGATCGTCGCCAGCCGGAAATCCTGAAACCCCGAACTGAATCAACCAAGGAGATACACCATGGACGTCATCCTTCTCGAACGCGTCGCCAAGCTCGGCCAGATGGGCGAAACCGTCAGCGTCAAGCCGGGCTATGCCCGCAATTTCCTGCTCGCACGCGGCAAGGCGCTGCGCGCGACATCGGCCAACAAGGCTGTTTTCGACAAGCAGAAGGTGCAGCTTGAGGCCCGCAACCTGGAAGCGCGCACCGAAGCCCAGAAGGTCGGCGAAGCGCTCGACGGCGCATCCGTGACGCTGATCCGTCAGGCCGGCGAATCGGGCGTGCTCTACGGTTCGGTCTCCACCCGTGACATCGCCGAGGCGCTGACCGCAGCAGGCTACACCGTCAACCGCCAGCAGCTGACGCTGCAGCAGCCGATCAAGACGCTCGGCCTGCACAAGGTTCCCGTGCATCTGCATGCGGAAGTGGATGTGACCGTGACCGTCAACGTCGCCCGTTCGAACGAAGAAGCCGAGCGTCAGGGTCGTGGTGAAATCATCGTGGCTGATCGTGACGACGGCAACCTCGACGATCTCGGCCTCGAAATCGGCGCCGCGCTAGCGGAAGCTGGTCCCCGCGCGGAACTCTGAGTTCTTTCAGGACTTGCGCTTCATCGCCATCGTCACGGACAGAACAGTGACGGTGACGATCCCGATCATGACGCTGGAGATCGCATTGATCTCCGGCGTCACCCCCAGTCTCACCTGACTGTAGATCCGCATCGGCAATGTCGTCGCGCCCGGCCCTGATGTGAAGCTCGCGATCACCAGATCGTCCAGCGACAGCGTGAAGGCCAGCATCCACCCAGCCGCAATGGCCGGAAATGCGATGGGCAACGTCACCCGCATGAACGCTGCGAACGGTGTCGCCCCCAGGTCCATCGCCGCTTCTTCCAGACTACGGTCGAAGCTCGACAGACGCGACTGAACCACCACGGCGACAAAGCACGTCGTGAAGGTGATGTGGGCGATCACCACGGTCCAGAATCCGCGATCCAGACCCAGCGCGATGAACAGCAGCAGTAGCGACAATCCCGTGATGATCTCGGGCATCACCAGCGGCGCAAAGCCCATAAACGCCAGCGCCCCCCTGCCCCTGAACGGACCAAGCCGCGTGAGCGCCAGCGCCAGCGCGGTGCCGATGATGGTCGCCACTGTGGCCGAAATCACACCGAGCCGCAGCGATATCCACGCTGATTGCATCAGCGGTTCGTTGGCAAGCAAGCCCGCATACCATTGCGTGGAAAAGCCGCCCCACACCGTGACCAGCCGCGAGGCGTTGAAGCTGTAGATCACGAGGATGAGGATCGGCAGGTAGAGAAAGGCCATCCCGAAGACGAGCGAAACAAGGTTGAAGCGGGTGAAGCCGCGCTTCACAGGCCACCGGCCTGACGCGCGAGGCGGCGCTTCCTAAACGAATTAATCTTTTCAGAACAAAGGTTGAATCAAGCATTGCCAAGGAA
>CAXTUM010000240.1:0-5076 GCA_964247205.1 uncultured Beijerinckiaceae bacterium | reverse complement strand
CAGCCCTTACGCGATATCCTGCGGGAGGGCTGGCTGTTGGTGTCACCAGTTGTCGTTGTATCCGCGGCGCTCGCGGTAGCCGTAGCCGTAACCGTCGTTGCGCGGGCGGCCATAGCCCTGGCCATAGCCATACTGCGGGCGCGGCTGCACATAGCCGTATTTCTCGTGGAAGCGGCGGGCGAGCTGGGCCTGCTTGCGGGCGATGTGCGGCGGCACATACTGCGGTTGAGGCGCATAGCGCTGGCGGGGCTGATACTCGCCGTAACCGTAGGGCTGGGCCTGCGCAGCGGCAGGTGCCAGGCTGACCAGACCGCCCGCGAGGGCAGCGGCGAGGGCTGCAATCTTGAGAGTGGACATTGTCATTGTCTCCTTGCCGGGTGTTTCATCCGGCACGTCAGCAGTTTTAAAGGCCCATGGGTGAACGGGCATTCAACTGGATTGAAAGGAAACTGACAGGAATGCTTTTGGTTCCGGCGATCCCTGCATCTTGTTGACAAGCCTGGCGGGAGACCCCTTTCCTGAAGACCCGTCACCCATCCGCCGAGCGAGCCATGACACCATCCCCTTCCGCCGCCGAGATCGAGGACAAACGCCAGATCCGGGAATTGCTGGAGAACTGGGTGGTGTGGCGCGATGCGGGGCACTGGGAGCGTTTCCGCACGCTCTGGCACGATGACGCCGTGATGATGGCGACGTGGTTTCAGGGTCCGGCGGCGGAATTCATCAGGGTGTCGCAGGAGGGTTGGAAGAAGGGCGTCAGCATCCTGCATTTCCTCGGCGGCATCTCCATCGATCTGGCAGGCGACCGCGCGGTTTCCCAGACCAAGATGACGATCTCCCAGCGCGGGCTTGTCGAGGGCCAGATGGCGGATATCGTCTGCACCGGGCGGTTCTATGATTTTCTCGAAAAGCGCAATAACCGCTGGGGCATCGTGCTGCGCCAGCCGATCTACGAGCGCGACCGCCTCTCGCCGGTGGACCCTTCCGCCCGCATCGTGCTGGACAAGGCCCTGCTGGAGCGTTTCCCCGAGGGATACCGGCACCTCGCCTATGTGCAGACTCAGATCGGCTACACAGTGAAGCCGGACATGCCCGGCCTCAAGGGCGAGGGCGTCGAGGCGCTTTATGCGCGGGGCGCGGCGTGGCTTGCCGGGAAGGACGGCTCTCCAGCATAAGGCCGTGCAATCGCTCCCCCGCCCCTTCGTTGCCAACCCAACGACAGCCCGGTTACACTGCAGGCCTGATAGGGCGCGGGGGCGATGAATGGACAAGCGGCTTGAAGCGGCGAAGGCCCTGCTCGGCGAGATCGGCAGGAGTTATGATCTCGGCCTGCCGGTTGCACTCTGGGATGGGTCCGAGGTGATGCTGGGCCAGCAGCGCCGTCATCCCACCCTGAAACTCCATATCCGCGATGCGGGAGCCCTGCCCAGCCTGCTGCGCAAGCCGCGGCTGGAGACGATCCTGCGGCTGCATGCGCTGGGTGCCGTCGATCTCTCGGGCGGGACTGTGCTCGATCTTGCCCCGCTGCGGCCCAGGATCAAGCCAAAGGCCGTGGCGAAGGCCGTCGGCCTTGGCCGTCTTGCGCGGCTGGCTGCGCCACTGCTGCTGGGCAAGGGCTTCGACGGGGCCAGCCGGTTCGACGGTTCCGGCCAGCCACTGGCACGGGCGGGTGGTGCGGATGCGGGCGCGGACGTGCGCTTCCACTACGATCTCTCCAACGATTTCTACCGCCTCTTCCTCGACCAGCGCATGGTGTATACCTGCGCCTATTTCGCGGAAGATCACATCGATCTCGACCGGGCGCAGGCGGACAAGCTGGAGATGATCTGCCGCAAGCTGCGGCTTCGTCCCGGCGACCGGCTGCTCGATATCGGCTGCGGCTGGGGCGCATTGCTCATCCACGCCGCGAAGCACCACGGCGCCATTGGCCACGGCGTGACGCTGTCACCGGCGCAGCGTGATCTTGCTGTGGAGCGCATCGCCGGGGCGGGCCTGTCCGAGCAAATCATCATCGACCTCAAGCCCTATGAGGAGCTTGAAGGCCCCTATGACAAGATCTCGTCCATCGGCATGTTCGAACATGTCGGGTTTCCCCGGCACGGCCAGTATTTCTCGTCCGTCTCCCGGCTGCTGAAACCCGGCGGGCTCTATCTGCACCACGCGATCACCCGGCGCGGCAAGCGCGACGAGAAAGCCTTCCGCCGCAAGAAGCCGGAATATCAGGCGATGACCGAGTACATCTTCCCCGGCGGAGAGGTGGACCACATCGGCCATTCCGCCACCATGCTGGAGGAGCACGGTTTCGAGGTGCATGACGTGGAGGGCTGGCGCACGCATTATGCCCGCACCACGGCGCTGTGGTGCCGCAGGCTCGCCGCGCGCCGGGGCGAGGCGGAAGCGCTGGTGGGGCCGGAGCGCACACGCATCTGGCTGGCGTATCTCGGCGGCGTCTCGCTGGGCTTCGCGCGCGGCTCGATCTCGGTGTTCCAGACGCTGGCCTCGAAGCGCCGGCGCGAGGGACACAATCTTACGGACAATGTGCCGCTGAGCCGTGGTGATCTCTACCGGTGAGGCAATCGTGCCGGACGGAAACCCTTGGTATCAGCCTGCCTCAGTTCTGCGTGAAGAACGTCAGCAGGACCTTGCCCTTTTCGCCCATTAGGCACAGAAACCGGCGCGGCTTGTCGGTTCGGCTGGTGTGCAGATAGGCGTCCCCCATGATGATGCGCTTGACCGGCGTATCCTCGACCTTTGTGTCAGCGGACGCGATGGTCAGGCCGTCTTCGTCGATGAAGATATCGGTGATTGCCGCGTCGCGCTGCGACAGGGCGATCAGCGCCGTGGCCTTGCATGCCGCAAGCTCGGGGTTGCTGGGTGTGGATTCCTTTGCGGCTTGGGCAACGGCGGCGGTGGACAGCACGCAAAGCGCAAGCGCGGCGGAGAGCGGAAGACGGGTCATGAATCTGGCCTGTGGTTAAGTTACCAGCCCTGAACGCTTCACGGCTGGCGTTTGTTCCCAGGCGTGCGGGAACTGGCTAGCCTGACCGGCAGACAACAGAGGCGTTCACATGAGATATGCGGCATTGTTTTCACTGATGGCGGCGCTTTTCGCCTTGGCCTCCGGCGGGGCCACGGCGCAGGGCCGCACGCGGGCGACGCTCAACATCTATGCCTCGGTGCCGATGTCCGATCCCGATTACATCCGCAAGGGCAACGTGATGCTGGGCAAGCTGCAACGCTGCGGAATCGAGGGGCAGACCGACGAAACGCGCAACCTGCCCGATCTGGCGCCGAACCTCTACGTCGTGTTCTCCGGCCCGCACCGGTCAGCCGAGGGCGCGCGCGCCGCGCTTGGCAAGGCGGCGGCCTGCGGCGTGCAGGCCTATACGCGGCAGACACGGCAGGTCGGGGATTGAGGGGAAATGGGTGGAAGCGGTGAGGGAGGAAGTTTAGCGCACTGTCACCATCAACTGACCAGAAAAATCGTTTGCCCTCTTGACATTGCCAAGAAATCAATGAAATTTTTAAATATTGAGAAGGAGGGGGTTATGGGCAAAGTTCTTTTTGTGCTGACTGTTTTGGGAGCGAGTACTTTGGCGGGTTTCAATCCTGCAACTGCTCAGGGCAAGTCATGCTTCGATCAGTGGTACGAATTGCGCACCAAGGAAATGCAGGGCTCAATACCGAGACGCGGGATACAACCATCGGCTGCAAGCAGGGATGATATTGCGACATGTGAAGCATCCAAGGACAAAAAATTCAAACGGATCAAGTCACTTCGTGAAGCCGGCTGATTTTTCGGCGACAATGAGGCCGTTGCCCGGAGTTCTGCTCCCGAGATGGGGTGGAAAGGTATGGTCCTGAGGGGGCTGGAGTTGGTTTACGGGACCAGTGGGTTGTGCTCTGCACTGGACTGCCCCCTTTGAGTAAATCAGGGCAAATTGCGGACACTTGATGGCGGCACCATAACGCGCTGAGTTTGTCGAAGGACGAGACTGCGCTTCGCTCCACACTTCAGGTGAGAAGATGGAGGGTGCGCTGGCGGTTTATGCGCACTTGTTTCCGCAATCCCTAAATCCCACCATGTCGAGGTGCTCGCCCCTTCGGCGAACCTCTAGACACGCACAATGCTTGCGCAGGATGCTATTGAAGAGGGTGGATTGCCCAGACATCATGCGTGTCTCGAGGCTCCGCTTCGCTGCGCACCTCGGCATGAGGGGATGGGTGGCCTTGGGGGGGAGCGCACTGTTACCGTAATTCTTGATGACGTCACATCAGCGCATCAGAGGCCCGAACAAAGCTGCAGACACGATCACGATGAGAGAGATGATCGAAAGTGCCATGTAAAGCCTGCCACGTACCATGCGATACCTCATCCATTGCAAAATTCTTGAACTTTCCACTGACACCGTCGCCATCGAACGTGGCATTTCAGAGGTAGGACATACGGGGATAGCAGAATCACTGGGATGGACTGCTGATGACATCACCGCTCACCAGCCCTCATCTTCATCCGTCAGGCACTCCGCCAGAGCCGCCATCACGGCGCGCGGTGTTGGCATGCGGTCGGCTTCGAGGCGGCAGCCGTTGATGCGGTCGAAGCGGAAATTGCGGAACCCCTCGCGCTTCTCGCACCACGCCAGCATCGCGCCCGCCGCACCGAAAGACGTATGGCTGAGCGGCCAGACCGTGCGCTTGGTGACCCGGCGCTTGGCATCGACATAATCGATGGTGAGCCTCCGCTCGTCGCGGATGGCTGCGCGCAACGACTCCCGGTCGAGGCCCGGCACGGGAAGCTTGGACTTTCGCACAGGCGGATCGGCCAGCACCGTGATCTCCCGCGCCCGGCGGGCTTCCAGCGCCGCAATCAGGTCTTCTGCCGCATCGGCAGCGGCGCTGTCCGAGAGCCGCACCGTGAGCAGCGCGCCGAGCCAGATGGCGTTGATCTGGTTTTCGGTGAAGCGGTCAAAAGGGGAATCGCGCGTGGTCATGGCAGCAAAGATGACACGGCTTCGTTTTTGATCAAAAAACAGATAACAGAGGTGCCAAACCCAAACTCCCTCATGTCGAGGCTCT
>CAXTUM010000239.1:0-5104 GCA_964247205.1 uncultured Beijerinckiaceae bacterium | reverse complement strand
TTGCCTGAGCCGGTCGGGCCGATCAGCAGGATGTTCGACTTCGCCAGCTCGACATCGTTGTTCTTCGCTGCGTGATTCAGGCGCTTGTAATGGTTGTGCACCGCGACCGAGAGCACGCGCTTGGCATAGAACTGACCGATCACGTAATCGTCCAGGACCTTGCATATTTCCTTCGGCGTGGGCACGCCGTCTTTGGATTTCACCAGCGAGGTCTTCGATTCCTCACGAATGATGTCCATGCAGAGTTCGACGCATTCATCACAGATGAACACGGTCGGGCCTGCAATCAGCTTGCGGACCTCATGCTGGCTCTTGCCGCAGAATGAACAGTAGAGCGTGCTCTTGCCGTCGCCGCTAGCTGCCTTGCTCATCGCTCGTCTCCTCTCGGAGGCTTTCTGCAGGGGTGCGCACCCGACCGCAAAAACCGCCACCGCGCTGGGCTTTATAGCCAACCAATGGCCTTGCCCGAAAGTGCCTCGGAGTCGTAACTCCGAGTCATGTGATCAATTTGCCACCTTAAACCCTACCAAGTTCTTGCCGAGTGGCAAAAAAGCGCAGGCGGCAGATTACTTCTTCTCGTCTGCGGCATCGAGATCCGAGCGCTTCTCGTAGACCTTGTCCACGAGGCCGAATTCCATGGCCGCTTCGGCGCTCATGAAATTGTCACGCTCCAGCGCGGCTTCCACCGTCGCGAGGTCCTTGCCGGTGTGCTTCACGTAGATCTGGTTCAGTCGGCGCTTGATGCCCTTGATCTCTTCCGCATGGATCAGGATATCGGTCGCCTGTCCCTGGAAACCGCCGGAAGGCTGGTGCACCATGATGCGGGCATTGGGGAGCGCAAAGCGCATGTCCTTGGCGCCTGCGGTCAGCAACAGCGACCCCATCGACGCCGCCTGCCCCGTGCAGAGCGTCACGACTGGGCAGCGGATGAACTGCATCGTGTCGTAGATCGACAGACCCGATGTCACCACGCCGCCCGGCGAATTGATATAAAGATTAATCTCTTTCTTCGGGTTGTCCGCCTCGAGAAACAGCAATTGTGCCACCACCAGCGTCGCCATCTGGTCCTCGACCGCACCTGTCAGAAAGATGATCCGCTCTTTCAGCAGCCGCGAGAAAATATCGTAGCGGTAGGAACCGCGGCTTGTCGTCTCCTCAACCGAGGGGATGACGAAGCTGTTGAACAGGTCGACGGGGTCGCGCATTGGTTAGTGCCTCTGGTGAATTGGCCTGCGGTTCTGGACCGCGACTCATGAACGCCAAGCTAAGAAGACAGAAATAGGGATGGAAAGGCCTTCTGGGAAGGGCAGGAGTCACTCCACCGTGACCGATTTCGCCAGATTGCGCGGCTGATCCACGTCCTTACCCATGATCGATGCCGTGTAATAGGCCAGCAACTGCACGGGAATGGCATAGGCCAGCGCCGAGAATTCCGGGGCCATATCTGGCATCGCGATGTCGCCGACTGTCTGGACCGCCGCTTTTTGCGCCGTGTCTTTGGGGCCAATCACAATGATCTGGCCGCCGCGCGCCGCAACTTCCTGCATGTTGGAGACCGTTTTCTCGAACCAGTGGTCCATTGGTGTCAGCACGATAACCGGCATCTGCTCGTCGATCAGCGCGATGGGCCCATGCTTCAGTTCACCTGCAGCGTAGCCTTCGGCGTGGATATAGGACAGTTCCTTCAGCTTCAGCGCACCTTCGAGCGCCAGCGGAAAATTGGTGCCGCGACCGAGATAGAGCACATCGCGCGCCTTCGCGAGCTTGTGCGCGACAAGTTCGATATGCGGCTCCGTCTTCAGGATTTCGGCGATCAGTCCCGGGATTGCGATGAGCTGGCGCACAAGTTCCTGTTCGCGCTGCGCATCGATGTGACCGCGCTGACGACCTGCAGCGATGGCGATGCAGGCCAGAACCGCCAGCTGGCATGTGAAAGCCTTGGTCGAGGCCACGCCGATCTCGGGACCCGCCAGCGTCGGCAGCACGGCATGGCTTTCGCGCGCCATCGTCGATGTCGGCACATTCACCACGCTGACGATGTGCTGACCATTGTCCTTGGCGTAGCGGAGCGACGCCAGCGTATCCGCCGTTTCGCCGGATTGCGACACGAACAGGGCCAGATCGCCCTTGCGCAACGGCGCTTCGCGGTAGCGGAACTCCGACGCCACATCGATCTCGACCGGGATGCGCGCGAAACGCTCGAACCAGTATTTTGCCGTGAGGCCCGCAAGGTAGGCTGTACCGCAGGCTGACAGCGAAATCTTGTCGATCTTGCTGAAATCAAACGGCAATTCCACCGGCAAGCGCACTTCGCCGCTGGCCATGTCGAGATAATGAGCCAGTGTGCGGCCGATCACTTCCGGCTGTTCATGGATTTCCTTGGCCATGAAGTGGCGGTGGTTGCCCTTGTCGACCAGAAACGCGCCTGCCTGGCTCTTGATCCGCGCACGCTTGACCACAGCGTTGCCGGCATCGTGGAATTCAGCCCCCTTGCGGTTGAGGACAACCCAGTCGCCCTCCTCCAGATAGGAGATGCTGTCCGTGAACGGGGCCAGCGCCAATGCGTCCGAGCCCAGATACATCTCGCCGTCACCGTAACCCACGGCCAAAGGCGCACCCTGGCGGGCGCCGATCAGCAGATCGTCGTGTCCCTCGAAGACGAAGGCCAAAGCGAATGCGCCGTGCAGCCGCGGCAAGGCGCGCTCCACTGCTTTCACCGGATCATTGGTCTGACGCATTTCGCGCGTTACAAGATGTGCCACGACTTCCGTGTCTGTCTCGGATTGGAAGACGCAACCGTCAGCGATCAGTTCCTCGCGCAATTCCCGAAAATTCTCGACGATGCCGTTATGGACCACCGCGAGCTTGTCCGTGGCGTGCGGATGGGCGTTGGCTTCCGTCGGCTTGCCATGGGTGGCCCAGCGCGTGTGGCCGATGCCGATCTTCCCCTTGAGCGGCTCCTCCAGCAGGCGCGCCTCCAGATTACGGAGCTTGCCCTGCGCCCTTCGGCGGGTCAGATGGCCATCTTCAAGCGTGGCGATACCGGCAGAATCATAGCCGCGGTATTCAAGCCGCTTCAGAGAATCGACCAGCAATCCTGCCACCGGCGTTTGACCAAGAACCCCCACAATTCCGCACATGTCTTTTTGTCTCGCTGCTGTTTCGGGTGTCGGAGGGGTAGTGGCCGCGCCCCTGCCCCATCAAATCAACTTGAATGACCGTTTGTGACGGCAATCCATCTCATTTCGTCTTTTTCGACGCCTTGCGCTCCGCCATCGCCGCGTGGAAACGGCTGGCCCAGCCTTCTTTCGTGAGCTGCTCTGCGCGGGTCAGCGCCAGCGCATGCGCTGGGACGTCCCGCGTCACGACAGAGCCGGAGCCGACATACGCGCCATCGCCAATGCTGACAGGCGCCACGAGCGACGAATTGGATCCGACAAAGGCCCGTTTGCCGATTGTCGTCTGATATTTGAAATAGCCATCGTAATTACAGGTGATCGTTCCAGCACCGATGTTGGCGCCTGCGCCAATCGTTGCGTCTCCGATATAGGTCAGGTGATTGATCTTTGCACCCTCGCCGACATCGGCATTCTTGACCTCGCAGAAATTGCCGACCTTGGACCTCGCGGCGAGATTGGTCCCTGGCCTCAAACGCGCGAACGGGCCGATGTGAACACCCTCGCCGATCGACGCACCTTCGATATGGCATGATGCATGGATGACGGCGTTATTGGCAATGGAAACTCCCAATCCAAAGAAAACATTAGGTTCTACAATGACATCCGATCCGATCCTCGTGTCATGACTGAAGAAAGTGCTGGCTGGGTCAATAAGCGTGGCGCCGTTGCGCATAGCGTTGTCACGCAACCGCTGTTGCATGATGCCCTCAGCGACGGACAGTTTCATGCGGTCATCGACGCCCATCACCTCTTCCTCAGGCGCGGTGACAGCAACAGTTTTCAAACCCATGGAGCGCGCGATCTCGACCGCATCCGTCAGGTAAAATTCCTTCTGCGCGTTGGAATTGCCGATCTTATCCAGAATCTCCAGCGCCTTGCGTCCGTCAAGCGCCATCAGGCCGGCATTGCACAAGGTCACCTTACGCTCGGCCTCGCCGGCATCCTTGTGTTCACGGATGGCTGTCAGGGTTTCTCCCTGCATGATGAAGCGTCCGTATCCGGTGGGGTCCTTCGCCTCGAAACCGAGAGCAGCGACGGCAGCACCGCCAGCAATGGCATCATGCAGCTTCGCAATCGTTTCCGGACGCACCAGCGGCGTATCGGCATAGAGCACAACAATGACGTCATATCCCGCGGCAATATCGGTCTTTGCGTGGAGAACAGCATGCGCAGTGCCGAGGCGATCTGTCTGGATATGTATTGTAGAGCCCGGAAAAATCCTGCGCGACTCAGATGCAACATCATCTCGGTCCGGTCCCACCACAACCGCAGCCGCGCTGGCCACGCTCTCGCCAACCGCCGTCAGCACATGCCCTATCATCGAGCGGCCAGCCACAGCATGCAGGACCTTTGGCAGGTTCGACCGCATCCGGGTTCCCTGTCCTGCTGCGAGGACAACTGCGAGGGTCTTCATGGCTTTGCTCATCGTCATATCGGCTTTTCTACTCACGCGGGGAACGGAATCACCTCTGCAGCACTTTGTCGAGCAATGAGGCATCAGGGTAAACAAACGACAAATGTGGTGACCGCCGAACCAAAAACCATGGATGGCGTCTTCACCTAGCGCCGGGATGCTTTATAGACACGGGAATGCCGCGTCAGTCATTGGTCGATGTGGGATGACAACCGGGGACAAGACACAAAGAATGCCTGGCATGGATCGGCGGCAATTTGTCGGGGGAGCTGCAGCCGCAAGCATCGGCACAGCGGCATCTGCCCAGCAGCAAACCGGAGCGCTGGCGTTTCTTCAGGCTGTCCTGCAGGATGGAACGCGCTTCGAACCCGGCGTCGTGATCGAGGCGGCGCGTCTTCTGTCCAAGCGCCCCTTCGTGCCGCCCAGCACCGGCTTGCCCGATCCTTTCAATGGATTAAGCGAGCTACCCTCGAAGTCCGGGCTTCTAACTTGGCGGCAATATCTTTATATC
>CAXTUM010000238.1:0-5109 GCA_964247205.1 uncultured Beijerinckiaceae bacterium | reverse complement strand
GTGGCATCGACCTCAGCGAGCAGGCGCGGGGAGGCAGTGGTGATGGATCGCGTCATTGTTTGGCCTCGCCCTTCACATTGTCACATCGAGCGCATAGCTATACCTTCTCTTTGTCTCAACCCGTGGGGAACTTATCATGGCTCCGGGAATTGCCGAACGCCGCGCTGCCATCAAGTCGGTCGATCCGCTGTGGTCGAGACTCAGGTCCGATGCTGAAACGATCCTTGCGAACGAACCGGCCCTTGGGTCATTCGTGCTGGCGACCGTGTTGCAGCAGCCAACGCTGGAGGCGGCTGTGGTGCACCGCATCGCCCAGCGGCTTGATCATCCCGATCTGCCGGCAGAATTGATCCGACAGGCGTTCATGCAGGCGATTGCAGACGATCCGGCGATCAGTGACGCGATCCGCACCGATATTCTCGCGGTGGTTGACAGGGATCCGGCGACCACGCGGGTCATCGAGCCCGTGCTCTATTTCAAGGGTTTCCACGCGGTGACCACGCACCGGCTGGCGCATCACCTGTGGACGCACAAGCGGCAGGACTTCGCACTTTATCTGCAAAGCCGGTCGTCCATCGTCTTCCAGACCGACATTCATCCGGCGGCGCCGTTCGGGAAGGGAATCTTTCTCGATCATGCCACGGGGCTCGTCGTGGGTTACACGGCGGTTGTCGAGGATGATGTGTCCATCCTGCAGGGTGTCACGCTGGGCGGCACGGGCAAGGAAACAGGGGATCGCCATCCCAAGATTCGCAGGGGTGTGCTGATCGGCGCTGGCGCCACGATTCTCGGCAATATCGAGATTGGCCATTGCTCGCGAGTCGCGGCAGGCTCCGTTGTGCTGGCAGCCGTGCCGCACAATACGACCGTGGCAGGTGTGCCTGCCCGCGTTGTAGGAGAAGCGGGTTGTGCCGAGCCTTCGCGCAGCATGGTGCAAATTCTGGATGAATTGCCGGATTAGGCCGGTTTTGGCTGCTCTCCGGCCTGTTCACAAACGACCGCAATTGGTCTAGGAGCCAATTCCGTTGTTTTTACCGCCGTTGGGCCGGACATACACATGAGCGCCCAGGACAATTGGCGGCAGACACTGGTGCTGGCTTCGGGATCACCCCGGAGGCTGGCGCTTCTGCAACAGGTCGGCATCGAACCAGCCGCCGTCATTCCTGCCGAAATCGACGAAACTCCGGGCAAGGCCGAGCGCCCCCGCACGCTTGCCACGCGTCTTGCGCGCCAGAAGGTGGAGGCGGCACGCGATGTTGCGCGGCGTGATCCTGCTCTGGCTGGGGGGTTTGTGCTTTCTGCGGATACGGTTGTGGCCGTCGGTCGCCAGATCCTGCCCAAGACCGAACTGGTGGACGAAGCGGCGGCCTGCCTGCGCCAGCTTTCGGGTCGTGCGCACAGGGTCTATACCGGTGTGGCCATAGCGACGCCAAAGGGTGCGATCCGCGAACGGCTTGTGGAAACGCGCGTGCGCTTCAAGCGTTTGTCACGCGAGGATATGGACAGCTATCTCGCGTCTGGTGAATGGCGTGGCAAGGCTGGCGGCTACGCCATCCAGGGGCTTGCCGGCAGTTTCGTGGTGAAACTGGTGGGCTCCTACAGCAATGTGGTGGGGCTGCCGCTCTACGAGGTCTGCAACCTGCTGGGCGGCGAGGGTTATCCCGTGCATTTTAACTGGCTGAACCGGTTGTAGCCATGAACGTGCTGCTGATCGACAATTACGACAGTTTCACCTGGAATCTCGTGCATCTGCTGGGCGGGGTCGGCTGCGTGGCCGAGGTCGTGCGCAACGACAAGATCACCTTGGCGGAGGTAATGGAGAAGCGCCCGGATGCCATCGTTCTGTCACCCGGACCCTGTTCGCCGACGGAAGCCGGTATCTGCTGTGATCTGATCGCGGCGGCTAAGGAAACGACGCCTATCTTTGGTGTGTGCCTCGGGCTCCAGTCCATCGGGCAGGTGCTTGGCGGCGATGTGGTGCGTGCGCCCGTGCCGCGCCATGGCAAGGTTTCCACCATCCATCACACGGGCAAGGGGCTGTTCCACGGCCTCAACGGCCCGTTTGAGGCCACGCGCTACCATTCGCTTGTCGTGGCCCGTGACACCTGTCCGGACAGTCTTGAGGTGACGGCTGAAACTGCTGATGGCCTGATCATGGGTTTGTCCCACAGGACATTGCCCATGCACGGCGTGCAGTTTCACCCCGAAAGCATCCTGTCCGAGCACGGTGCCTTGATGGCCCGGCGGTTTCTGGAGATGGCGGAAGCGTGGAATGCCAGGCGCGCTTCAAGCTGAAGGCCGGGCCTCGATCACGACAAAGGCCTGCGCGTAAGGGTGCTCATCCGTGATAGTCAGGTGGATCACGGCTTCGTGCCCCGGAGGTGTCAGTGCCGCCAGACGCTCCGCTGCACCACCCGTCAATACCATCGTGGGCTGGCCGGAGCGCTGGTTGACCACGCCCATATCGCGCCAGAATACACTCTGGTTCATGCCGGTGCCGAGCGCCTTGGCGCAGGCCTCCTTGGCGGCGAAACGCTTGGCATAGGTGGCGGTGCGGTTGGCCTTGCGTTCGGCGCGATTGCGCTCGATTTCGGTGAAAATACGCTGAGAAAAGCGTTCGCCGTGGCGCGCAAGGGTTTTCTCGATGCGGCGGATATCACAGAGATCTGAGCCGATGCCGAGGATCATGGGAAATTACAGGCCCCGGCTGCCGGGTTTCATTGCTGGAAGCTTTGCCATCTCAGGCGGGACATCCTCAGGTGCGTAATCCGGCACGAAGTACGATGCCAGCGACACCATCGGCACGCCGATATTGGCCTTGCCCGCCGAGCGGTCCACCAGCACCGCCGCACCAACGACCTCGCCGGGGTGGCGCGCAATGGCTGCAAGGCATTCGCGCGAGGAAAGCCCAGTGGTGATGATATCCTCCACCATCAGCACTTTCGCGCCTGCCTCGATCTCGAAACCACGGCGCAGTTTGAACTCGCCGTTCTCGCGTTCCACGAAAATCGCTTTCGCGCCCAGATGCCGCGCGGTTTCGTAGCCCGGCACGATGCCGCCGACAGCGGGCGACACTACGATATCGATCTTGCCGAAGCGCGCCTCCACCTTTTCGGCCAGCGCCTTGCACAGCCGCGCGGTGCGCACCGGGTCCTGGAAGACGAACATCTTCTGCATGAAAACCGGGGAACGACGCCCGGATGACAGGATGAAATGCCCTTCGAGAAGGGCGCCGGCGGCGCGGAATTCCGCGAGAACATCTTCGGTCTGCATAAAGCGTTCTCTTGGCGGAAGCGGTCGGCGAGAGCAAGGGTCTTGCTTGACCAATCCCCATATCCCGCCTAACCCGCAGGCTTGCCAGTCGGCTGGACGGCCGCTGGGGGAAACCCTGGAGGAAAGTCCGGGCTCCATGGAGACACGGTGGCGGCTAACGGCCGCCGGGGGTGACCCCAGGGACAGCGCCACAGAGAACGAACCGCCTTCGCGACGAAGCCCTTCGGGACTCCGCACGGGGGTAAGGGTGAAAAGGTGCGGTAAGAGCGCACCGCGGGACCGGCAACGGAACCGGCATGGCAAGCCCCACCGGGAGCAAGACCGAATAGGGACGGCACGGGGTCCGCAAGGATCACAAGCCTGGCTCCAGGCCGCCGTCCGGGTTGGTTGCATCAGGTGTCGCGCAAGCGCCGCCGCAGATGAATGGCCGTCACGCCGGGGCAACCCGGCCTTACAGAACCCGGCTTACAGGCCGACTGGCAAATTATGTTCTGTTCGACTTCATTCATCTTGGTTCCTATATCCGCAGGAAGATTGCTGCTGATCAGGAATACCCATGCCCGAAACGCCCTCCTCAAGACATTCGAGAA
Source organism: uncultured Beijerinckiaceae bacterium (assembly GCA_964247205.1). Lineage (GTDB taxonomy): Bacteria > Pseudomonadota > Alphaproteobacteria > Rhizobiales > Beijerinckiaceae > JADCCX01. The sequence goes on along the minus strand of CAXTUM010000238.1, from coordinate 1,246 downwards.
CCGATCTCGACCGCCGACAGATGCTCGCCCTGAGCGCCGCCACAGCGCTCGCCGCTGCATCGCCTGCATCCGCCCAGACCAAAGGCCTTGAACTCGGCCCAGCCTCGGCCTTCACCTTTGAAACCCTGATCGCCCGCGCCAAATCCATGGCCGCCCGCGCCTATGCGCCGCCGCCTGCGCCTGCACCCGAAATTCTCGAACAGATCGATTACGACGCCCACGGCAAGATCAAATACAAGCCGGAGATGGCCCCGTTCAGCTTTGAGCAGGCTGGTGTCGGCAAGGGCAAATTCGCAGCGACGTTTTTCCATCTCGGGCGCTATTTCAAGAAGCCGCAGCGCATTCATGTGGTCGAAAGCGGGCAGGCGCGCGAGATTCTGTATCGCGAGGATTACTTCGAGATGCCGAAGGATTCGGTCGCACACAAACTGCCGAGGGGGGCTGGGTTTGCCGGTTTCCGCTTTCAGGAGGCCAATGCGGAGGGCGGCCAGGCCCCAACCAAGGGCTGGCAGGGCAAGCCTTTGCCGTGGCAATCCAATGACTGGGTGGCGTTTCTGGGTGCGTCGTATTTCCGCGCCATCGGCGACGAGTTCCAATACGGATTGTCCGCGCGCGGCATCGTGATCGATGCGGCGATCGGCGGCAAGGCCGAGGAATTTCCGGATTTCACCCATGTCTGGCTGGAGCGTGGGACTGGTGACAGCGTCACGGCGTATTGCCTGCTTGACGGGCCGTCGCTGTCGGGCGCCTATAAATTCACGATGACGCGCGGCAAGGGTGTCACAATGGAGATTGAGAAGCATCTCTTCATCCGCAAAGACATCGAGCGCTTCGGCGTGGCACCTCTCACGTCGATGTTCTGGTATTCCGAGGCTATCAAGCCCACCGCCATCGACTGGCGGCCGGAGGTGCATGATTCGGATGGTCTGGCGCTGTGGACCGGTGCAGGCGAGCGCATCTGGCGTCCGCTGAACAATCCGCGCCGCACCATTGCCTCATCCTTTGGGGATGAGAATCCGCGCGGCTTCGGCCTGCTTCAGCGCGACCGGCTGTTCGACCATTTCCAGGACGGTGTCTATTACGAGCGCCGCCCGTCACTCTGGATCGAGCCGATCGGTCCATGGGGCAGGGGGGCGGTGCAGCTCATCGAAATCCCGACGGATGACGAGATCCACGACAACATCGTCGTGGCCTGGGTTAAAGTAGGGTAAAAAGTAGAAATAAATTGTATAAAATTTTAGCTAAA
>CAXTUM010000237.1:0-5132 GCA_964247205.1 uncultured Beijerinckiaceae bacterium | reverse complement strand
TGCGACAGCTGATTGCGCGTATTCAGCGTCAGAAGCTTGGCCGCTTCCTCGTTCTGGTCAGCCAGGACGAGCTGATCGGCGCCGGTCTCCAGCGTATCGATGAAGTCCTTCGTGAATTCCTGGCGGTTCTGCACCACCGAGAGATTCGAACCGAAGGTCGAGGCCTGCGAGCGCAGCTTGTCGATACCGGCAGTCAGTTCCTTGATCGCCGTGTTGATGTCCGAGTTGGCCTGCAGCTTGTTGTCGGACGAGGTGATGCCCAGACCCGCCGAGTCGAACGTCACACCCTTGATCGTGAGGGATGAGGTATCCTTCTCGTTGAATGCGACTTTCAGTGAGTCGCCATTCAACAGGTTGATGCCGTTATAGCCGGTATCCTTCGACAGCTGGTCGATCTGGGTGCGCAGGTCATCGAACTGCTTCGACAGGTTCTCGCGGGTCGTGTTGGTGGTCGTGGCATCACGAGCGACAACACCGGCGGTCAGACCTGCGAAAGTCGTGGTCGCAGCTGTGCCAGCGAGAACTTCGAGAGATTCGCCGTTCTGCGCGCTGACCTTCAGCTTGTTGTCAGTGCCGACTTCGGCCCTGAGGCCAGTGCCTTCAACGTTGAGCGCATCGACAACAGTCTGAATGGTATCGCCGGCTGCTACCGCGACGGTCGTGGTCGTGCTGCCTGCCTTGATCACAAGATTGCCCGCATCGCCGCCAGCGGCCACCTTCGCAGCACCGCCCGTCAGGGCAGAACCGGTCGAGGAGAGGTTGGTTGAAGCGTTCTGCAGGGCTTGCCGGGCTGCGCCCTGGGTTGCTTCCACGAGCTTGGTGATGGCCTTGATGCCCTTGTCCGCTGCTTCCAGCGTCTTCGCGCCCTGGGCAATGCCGTCGAGAAGGCGGCTCAGATCGGATGAGCGGCTCTTCAGGCCCTGCGACGTGAAGAAGTTGGCCGGATTGTCGATGGCGCTGTTGACTTTCTTGCCAGTCGCCAGACGCTTCTGCTGCACCTCGGCCTGCGATGTGTTGCTCTGGATGGCGGAAAGGGCGTTCCGAACGCCTGACGAGAGAGAGATACTCATGGATACACCTTCTAGTGACGAGAGCACGGGTCATTCCGTGTCAGGCCAGAATGAAGCCGCCGGCGTTTGATTTCGCTAACCGGGATTCATCAGAAAATGCGGTTTCGGAATTAAATTAATCACCATTTCATGCAATTTTCCAATATAAAATACAATAGATTCATTTTTTGGATGGACGTCCTACATTTCTTTTGAAATCAGATATCTTCAGAAAATCCTTACTATCAATAAATTCATTAAAAGCATTCGACTTGAATAGATTTTGCCCCTTCATTGTGCTGTATACTACTTCCATCACACCGGCAGGGTGCATGAATGAGGGGCTGAACCATGGATATCTCTGGGGATTGAAGATTTCCCGGAGCCAGTCGATGACGACGGACACGCGCTTGATCTGGCGCATCTCACGCCGATAGCTGATCCACAGATCCAGCGTGTGATGAAAATTCACATCGATCGGAACCAGCCTGGCCCCCATCGCCATGGCGAAGGTCGGCAAGCCGCCGATGCCCATTCCCTTCTCGACCGCGTAGAGATGGGCGAGACTGGAATTGGTGATGAACGAAATATTCTCCGGTATCCTATGCTTTCGCATGAATTCCGAAATGACGGTATTCGTTATCTGTTCGGATTCCTGAAGGACAATCTTGTGATGGGATAGTTTCTGGCCAATGACAGGCAAGCCATGAGCGGCAATATAGTCAACTGATGCAAACGGATAAATATGGATATTGCATATCTTCGAGACAATAAGATCCGTATTGTCAGGCTTGTTGAACTGGATGGCGATATCAGCTTCATTCCGCAACAGATTCCTGACGTCCATGGAACTCTCCATATTGATCAGGATGGCAGGATGCTGCGCTGCGAACTGAGACAGTTTGGGGGCAACCCAGAAGGTCCCCAGACCTTCCGTGATGGCAATCTTGACCTGACCGCGAGCCTGCTGGTCCTGTCGGGCAACATCCTGGATGCGCAGGAAGTGGCGCTGCATGTCAGTGGCGATACCGGCAATGTGCTGCCCGGCTTCATTCAGAACGAAGCCTTGCGGCAAACGATCGACAATGGCTGTCCCGAGGCTCTTTTCGAGCCGTTCGACATGGCGATTGAGTGTGGTTGCATTGATTTCGAGGGATTTCGCTGCCTGCCGGAGGCTGGAGAACTCCGCAATCGAGGCCATGAGGCGAATGTCATCCCAGCTGACGCCATCCAGCCCTGATCCCCGTAGCTGCTGCATTTTTGAAGCACTTCTGATGCGCGTGTGATTCGGCACAAACACGACTTATGCACTCTGACACGCTGAAGAGAAGCTCAAGGGGTGATTTTTTCCTACAAAAAGCGCTCAAGCACGCCTAACTTGAATTTATCCCTATCTATGAATGCACCAATAGGTTGTGCTATACCCCTCGTGAAAGAATCTGACGCACCAGGGAAAGCAACATGAGCCATTTCACGGATAGCCGCGATGAACAACCGTCGGGACGCCGGACATCTGCGCACCATCGTTTGCAGCTGCTCGCGAAAGCAGGCCGTGTCTTTGTTCAGCCCGCCAGTCATTCCGAGATCCACCGGCTGCATGTCATGCTCGCCGGGAGCATCAGGCAGGCCGTTGCCAGCCCTGAAGCCGCCTGCCTGATCCAGGACACAAGCCCGCAAAGCATATGGTCCATGCATTCGGCTACCCGGATGCTGGGGGGGATCGCCTTTCTGCCCCTCAATCCGCTTGGTCTCTACCAACTGGTCTATGGCAAGCTGGACCTCATGAATCCGGCAGTTAATACAGTGGCGGCCCGGAATGAACGGCCGTCCGTTCTCTATCTCTGGGCCCTCGTATCCCAGGGCAGGGGAATCATCGGGCTAGCCGATGTGATGGCGTATCTTGGCAGGCAGAGGTTCCGGAATGTCGACATATGGACATGCCCGGTGACGCAGCGCAGCGAGCTTCTGGCAGAGCGGCTCGGCTTCACCCGGTTCAGCCAGGGAGACCGCGTCTTCTACAGGCTGAAGAGAACGGATTCCTGAGCATGGCCGCGACAGGCAACACGAGATCGCAGCAATCCGGCGCCATTACGGTTGTCCGCAACCTGGACGACTTGCAGAAGGTTATGGCAATCCGCGCCGTGGTCTACATGGGCGGTCAGAAATGCCCTTACGATGAAGAGTTCGACGGCAACGATTTTTGCGGCATGCACCTCATAGGCTGGATCGGGGACGAGCCCGCGGCGTGCCTGCGCATCCGCTTCTTTGCCGATTTTGCGAAAATCGAACGGCTTGCCGTCCGCCCGGAGTACCGGTGTTCGGCAATCGCTTCCAGAATAGTCCGGCACGCCATCACCGTCATCACCCGGAAGGGTTATACCCGGATATACGGTCATGCCCGCGAAGGCCTGGAGGCATTCTGGGCGCAATTCGGAGCGAAACCGGTGGCGGGCTCGGCGCCATTCTCGTTCAGCAGCTACACCTACCGTGAGATGCTGCTTGATTTGCCAAGATCCGCAAACGCCATCACCATGGCAACGAATCCGCTTGTCATCATCCGGCCGGAAGGGGCGTGGGATGAGCAAGGAATCCTCGAGGGCAAGAGAGCTGCAGCTCCGATAACCTCGCCAGCGGCAGGGAAAGTCAGGCAGAAACGGGCCAGAAGCTCGCTGCAGCCGGTTTGACAGGTTCAGGACAGTCACCCGGTCCCTTCGTCACGCTCCAGAGCAGGACAATCGCTTGGGCCCGCCCCTTGCAAGAATGCCTTGGAACGGCCACAGATCAGCGGCAAGCCGTGCCACAACGGGACTGGGATGACCGAATACAGGAAAAGCACCCTGTGGGAACGCTTCCGGCGCTGGGCGCTGGATGTCGATGCGCGTTTCGACCACAGCCTGTTCTCGTCCGGCCGGCGCATCGCGGACTGGTATGACCGTGTCACTGTCTCGATGGACCGCTTCAATCTCACCGGCGGCCGCAAGCTCGCGGTCAATCTGGCGGGCGAAGCGATGACCCTGGGCACGGCGGGCAGTGTCGTCATGCTGTTCCTGGCCATTCCCGCCTTCAGGGAAACAGCGGATGAGAACTGGCTCAAGAAGCAGGACCTCGCCGTGGTTTTTCTGGACCGCTACGGCACCGAAATCGGCAAGCGCGGCATCAAGCACGATGATTCAGCCCGTCTGGAGGACATGCCGGAGCTGTTTTTGAAGGCCGTCCTCGCCACGGAGGACCGGCGCTTCTACGACCATTACGGCATTGATCTGATCGGCACTGCACGCGCGGTTTCAGTCAACACCCGCGCTTCGGGCGTCGTGCAGGGCGGCTCCTCCATCACCCAGCAATTGGCCAAGAACCTGTTCCTGAACAACGAGCGCTCCATCGAGCGCAAGGTGAAGGAGGCGTTTCTCGCGGTCTGGCTGGAAAGCCGGTTGTCCAAGCGCGATATCCTGAAGCTCTATCTGGACCGCGCCTACATGGGCGGCGGAGCCTTCGGTGCGACCGCGGCGGCGGAGTTCTATTTCGGCAAATCGGTCAAGGATCTCACCCTGGCCGAAAGCGCCATGCTGGCCGGACTGTTCAAGGCGCCGACGAAATACGCTCCCCACGTGAACCTTCCAGCCGCCCGCGCCCGCGCCAACGACGTGCTGTCGAACATGGTGGATGCAGGGTTCCTGACGGAAGGCCAGATCTATGCAGCACGCCGCAACCCTGCGACACCGGTGGACCGGCGGCGTGACACGACTGCAGATTACTATCTCGACTGGGCCTTTGGCGAGGCCAGGAAGCTGATGGATGCAGGCAAGCTCGGCAATGACCGCGTAGTCACGATCAAGACCTCGCTGGATGTGAATTTACAACGCCGCAGTGAATCCTCTCTTGAAACCCTGATCCGCCAGCACGGTGATCAGTATGACGTTGAATCGGGCGCTCTCGTCGTCATGGATGTGGACGGCGCCATGCGCGCCATGGTCGGCGGGCGGGATTACGGCGCCAGCCAGTTCAACCGCGCCTCGGATGCGCAGCGCGCGCCCGGCTCATCCTTCAAACCCTTCGTCTATGCTGCGGCGCTGGAAGCAGGCAAGG
>CAXTUM010000236.1:0-5135 GCA_964247205.1 uncultured Beijerinckiaceae bacterium | reverse complement strand
CAGCCCTCACGCGGGCCGCCGCCACCTTGAATTCCGGTATCTTCCCGTCGGGATCGAGAGCCGGGTTGGTCAGCAGGTTCGCCGCCGCCTCCACGTAGGCGAAGGGAATGAAGATCATGTCCTGCTGGCACGCCTCGTCGGCGCGGGCGGCGAGCGTGATCGCGCCCCGGCGCGTCTCCACCGTGATCATGTCACCCGCCGCAACGCCCAGCCGGCGCAGAGCCAGCGGATGCAGCGACGCACTCGCTGCTGGCTCGATGGCGTCCAGCACGCTGGCGCGCCGGGTCATGGCGCCGGTGTGCCAGTGCTCCAGCTGGCGGCCGGTGGTGAGCACGAAGGGATAATCAGCATCCGCGAGCTCGGCGGACGGGCGATATAAGACGGGCTTGAGATGCGCGCGGCCGTCATCGGTGGGGAAATGGTCGTGGAATACAACCGCGTCGCCGGCCACGGCCGGACCCGCGACCGGATAGGTCACGCTGCTCTCGCGCTCCAGCCGCTCCCAGGTGATGTGGTCCAGCGATGGCATTGCATCGGCCATCTCGGCGAAGACCTGCCGCGGGTGCGTGTAGTTCCAGCCAAGACCGAGCCGGCTGGCGATGCCGCACGTGATCGCCCAGTCTTCCCGCGCCTCTCCCGGCGGCTCGACGGCCTTGCGGCCCATCTGCACCTGCCGGTTGGTGTTGGTCACGGTGCCCGTCTTTTCCGGCCAGGCTGCGGCGGGCAGCACTACGTCTGCCAGCATCGCCGTCTCGGTCAGGAAGATGTCCTGCACCACGAGGTGATCGAGCGAGGCCAACGCCGCGCGGGCATGGGCGACGTCAGGATCGGACATGGCCGGGTTCTCGCCCATCACATACATTCCCGATATCGTGCCCCGGGCCGCGCCGTCGAGAATCTCCGTGACCGTCAGGCCAGGCGCGGGGTTCAGCGGCACGCCCCACAGCGCCTCGAACTTCCGGCGGTTGGCCTGCACGCTCACACTGGCATAGTCGGGGAACACCATCGGGATAAGGCCTGCATCCGACGCGCCCTGCACGTTGTTCTGTCCGCGCAGCGGATGCAGCCCCGTGCCCGGCCGGCCTACATTGCCGGTCAGCATGGCGAGCGAGATCAGGCAGCGGGCGTTGTCCGTGCCGTGCGTGTGCTGGCTGACGCCCATGCCCCAGAAGATGATGCCGCGCTCGGCCAGTGCAAAGGCGCGGGCGGCTGCGCGGATTGCCCCGGCGGGCACGCCGCAGATGTCGCCCATCGCCTCGGGCGTCTGCGTGACAAGATGCGCCTTCAGCGCAGCATACCCCGCCGTGCGCCGGTCGATGAATCCCTCATCCACGAGCCCTTCCGCCACGATCACATGCATCATCGCGTTGAGCAGGGCCACGTCTGTTCCTGGCCGGAACTGCAGCATATGCGTCGCATGGCGCTTCAAGTCGGTGCCGCGCGGGTCCATGAGGATGAGCGCCGCGCCGCGCCTTGCGGCCTGCTTCATGTAGGTGGCGGCGACGGGGTGGTTCTCCGTCGGATTGGCGCCGATGACGATGATGGCATCCGCCTTCAGCGCATCGGTGAACGGCGCCGTCACCGCGCCGGATCCTATGCCCTCCATGAGCGCCGCCACGGACGAGGCATGGCAGAGCCGCGTGCAATGGTCGACATTGTTGTGCCCGAACGCGGTGCGGATGAGTTTCTGGAAAAGATAGGCTTCTTCATTGGAGCATTTGGCCGAGCCGAAACCGGCAACAGCCTGCCCTCCCTGATCCCTGGCAATGCGCTGCAGGCCATTGGCGGCAAAGTCCAGCGCCTCGTCCCAAGTCGCCTTGCGAAAGTGTGAGAGCGGATTGGCGGGATCGATGTTCAGGCCCTTAGGTGCGTCCGGAAGGCGGATCAGCGGCGTGGTCAGCCGTTCCGTACTTGCCACATAGTCGAACCCGAAGCGCCCCTTCACACAGAGCCGGTTCTCGTTCGACGGTCCGTCGCGCCCTTCGACACAGGCGATCTTGCCTTCGCGCAGCTTGAAACTCACCTGGCAGCCGACGCCGCAGAACGGGCAGATGGAATCGATACTGGTCGAGTCCTCGCGCGTCCCGGTCTGTGTAACAGGATCGACGATGCTTGCGGGCATCAGCGCGCCAGTCGGGCAAGCCTCCACGCATTCCCCGCAGGCCACGCAGGTGCTCTCCGCCATCGGATCATCGAGATCGAACACTGGCGCGTGGTGATCGCCGCGATAGCCCATGCCGATCACATCGTTCACCTGCACGTCGCGGCAGGCGCGGGCGCACAGGTTGCAGGCAATGCAGGCGTCCAGGTTCACGGCGATGGCGGGATGGGAGAGATCCCGCCGCGCCTCACCTTCGCGCGGCGCAAAACGGCTGCTCGTCACACCCATGATGTCCGCGTAACGCCAGATCAGCGAGGACGCATCATGCGCCTCCGCACGGGGCGGCTGGTCGGCCACCAGCAACTCCATCACCATCCGCCTGGCCGCGGCGGCGCGGGCGCTGCCGGTGTGCACCACCATGCCGGGCGCCGGCCTGCGTTGGCAGGAAGCGGCCAGCGTCCGCTCGCCCTCGATCTCCACCATGCAGGCCCGGCAGTTGCCGTCCGGGGCATATCCGGGCCTGGGCCGGTGGCAGAGATGGGGAAGCTCCTCGCCCATGCGGCGCGCCACATCCCAGAGGCTTTCACCCTCCAGAGCGGCTGCGTGCCGCCCGTCGAGTGTGAAGGCGATAGCGGGGACCCGCTTATTCATGCACCCACCTCATCGGGAAAATGCTTCAGTACGGACAGCACAGGATTGGGCGCAGCCTGCCCGAGGCCGCAGATCGATGCGTCGGCCATCACCGCCGACAGTTCCTTCAGCAGCGCACCGTCCCAGCGCCGGGCCTGCATCAGGGCCAGCGCCTTTCCGGTCCCGGCCCGGCAGGGCGTGCACTGGCCGCAGCTCTCGTGTTTGAAGAAACGCATCAGGTTGCGCGCCACACCGGCCATGTCGTCCTTGTCGGAAAGGATCACGACTGCGTGGCTGCCGACGAAGCAGCCGTGGTCTGCCAGGCTGCCGAAATCGAGCGGCAGGTCAGCAAGGCGCGCCGGCAGGATGCCGCCGGACGCACCGCCTGGAAGGTAGGCCTTGAAGGCATGGCCTTCCGCCATGCCGCCGGCACGGTCGATCAGCTCCCTTGCGGTGATGCCTGCGGGCGCAACGATGACGCCGGGGTTGCGGACCCGTCCGGAGACGGACCACGAGCGCAGGCCCTTCGCGCCGTTCACGCCCTGATCCGCAAACCAGTCCGGCCCCCGCTCCAGAATGTCACGGAGCCAGAACAGCGTCTCGACATTGTGGTTCAGGGTCGGGCGGCCGAAGAGGCCCAGCTCGGCGACATAGGGCGGGCGGTGACGGGGCAGGCCGCGTTTGCCTTCGATCGATTCGATCATCGCGCTTTCCTCGCCGCAGATGTAGGCCCCCGCGCCCCGCCTGAGCTGCACATATCCGGACTGGATGATGCCCGCCGCCTCAAGCGCCGCGATCTCGCGCCGGAGCAGCGCGTGAATCTCATGATACTCGTCGCGCAGGTAGATATAGATGCGCTCGGCCTCCACGGCATAAGCGGCAATCAGCATGCCCTCCATGAAACGGTGCGGATCGCGCTCCAGATGATGCCGGTCCTTGAAGGTGCCGGGTTCGCCTTCGTCGGCATTCACGGTCATCAGGCGCGGTCCTGGGAAGCCGCGCACGCTCGCCCATTTGCGGCCCGCAGGGTATCCCGCGCCGCCAAGCCCCCGCAGGCCCGCATCCGACAGCTTGGCGATCATCGTCTCCACGTCAAGCTCCCCCGCGCGGACACGCTCGAGCAGATCATAGCCGCCGACGGCCCGGCAGGTCTCCAGCGTCGGGGCAGATGACAGGAAATTGTTCATATGTGCCGTGTTGAGAGATCCCAACACCGTTTCCGGCGTGGCATGCTCCACCGGCAGCCGGCCCACGACAGCCACGGGCGCGGAGGCGCAGCGGCCGACGCAGGATACCCTCTGGATGCGGATCGCAGCGTGATCGACAAGCGCCTCCAACGCATCAGCCAGCCGTTCCCCGCCAGCCATGGCGCAGGACAGGCTGTCGCAGACGCGGATGGTCAGCGCGGGCGGCGCGGTCTCCCCCTCCTTCACGATATCGAAGTGGTGATAGAAGCTTGCGACCTCGAAGACCTCCGCCTGTCCGATGCGCATCAGCTCGGCGAGCGCCCGGAGGTGGCGCGCAGCAAGGTGGCCGTGCCGGTCCTGGATGGCGTGCAGGTATTCGATCAGCAGATCGCGGCGCAGCGGACCCGGCGGCAGGAGCGCCTGAACATCCTCCATCGCGTCAGGGTCAAGCGGACGGCCCTTGGGGCGGGACTTCGCTTTTCGCGGGTCTTTCCGGAGCGATGAGGGCTGGTCGTCCATGGCGCAGGATGGGCGCAACCGGCCGCGCTCGTCAAATTGAATGCGGCAAGGCTTTATCGTCCCGCGCGCGCCGCCGTTCAGATCACGGCTTCGATGAGGAATGGCCCGCGCTCTTTCATCCCGCTGCGAAACGCGGCGATGAAGCTTTCCGCCGTGTCGCAGCGCACCGCCGGGACACCCATTCCTTCCGCAAGCTTCACCCAGTCGAGGGTCGGCTGTTCCAGCGAGAGCATGTCGAGAGCCTTGCGGCCTGGATTCAGCGCGCCGACATTGGCGAGTTCGCCTGTCAGGATGGCGTAGGCGCGGTTCGACCAGATGATGGTCACCACGTCGGCCTTCGCCCGCGCCTGGCTCCACAGCGCCTGCAGCGTGTACATGGCGCTGCCGTCCGCCTGCAGGTTGATCACCTTGCGGCCGGGGCAGGCCACTGCCGCGCCGAGCGCCAGCGGCGGACCCAGCCCGATGGCGCCGCCGGTCAGCTGCAGCCAGTCATGGGGCGCGGCGTTCACCGTGGCGCCGCCGGTGTAGCGCGCGCTGGAGACATCGTCCATGACGATCGCACCCTCCGGCATCAGGGCGGCCACGGCCGCCATCGCGGTTTCGGCCGTGAGTGCGCCACGGGGCAGCGGGAGCGGTGCATGCCCAATGCGCCGTGCTTCAGCCGGGTTTACCGCCAGTGCCCCGGCGACGGGGGCCAG
>CAXTUM010000235.1:0-5158 GCA_964247205.1 uncultured Beijerinckiaceae bacterium | reverse complement strand
TGGGATTGCACGCGGCGCGTGCCAGCGGTGTCCCTGGCAGCGCTCTGATATGCCATGATGCAGACGGAGCACTGATCGGCCTCTGGTCCATGGGGACCGCACGTGTTCCGCCCGGAGTGCGCATCCTGAGATCGCCGCTGGTTCCGCTCTATGATCTCAGTGGCAATCCGCTGATCGCTGCGGACCGGGCGGAGGACGTTCTGCGCGCCATGGTGCTTGAGTTGAAGAAGCCCGCCAATCCCGAACGTGTCCTGATGCTGCGCAATCTTCAGGCCGTCGGGCCGGTCTGGGACGCGCTCCAGCTTCTGCAGCAGGATGGTCTGATCTCGGTCAAGCCGCTGGAGCGCTGGGAGCGTGCGATGCTTGATCGTTCCGCAGCTGCGACTGCTGATGCATATCTCGTGCAGAGCCTGTCATCGGGCAACCGCAAGCAATTGCGCCGGAAGCGCAAGGCTCTGGAGGAAAATGGACCGCTCAGCCTTGTGATCCATGATCACTCCGACAGGATCGGCGGTGCATTCGACCAGTTCCTCGATCTCGAGGCGTCGGGCTGGAAAGGCCGCAATGGCACCGCCCTCAGGCAGAAGCCGGATGATATGCGTTATGTTCTGGGCGTGCTGCATGCGTCGGCTGGTGTGGATCGTGCCTTTCTTGCCGAGTTGCGGATGGGTGAAAAGGCCATAGCCAGTGGTCTCTTCCTGCGTTGCGGCAGCGACGTCTTCTTTTGGAAAACAGCCTATGACGAGAGGCTTGCGAGTCATTCCCCAGGGGTGATTTTCGATGTCATGCTCACACATTGGCTCTACCAACAGCCATGGTTTCAGCGGCTCGATACGGGCTCGGACGATTCCATGGACCCTGCAAGTCTGATCTGGAAGCAGAGGCGGCCCATGACCAATGTGATCATCAGCCTCGATCCCGGCTCATTTCAGGGGCGAGCGGTTGTCGCAGGCCTGAACCTCAGGCGCTGGGCCAAATGCGTGAAAAACCGCGTCACCGGCGGCTGATCAGGCTTTGAAATACTCCCGCAGCACCCGCTCATAACAGCTGGTGAGCATGTCAAGATCAGCAATCCCGATGTTCTCGTCAATCTGGTGCATGGTGCGGCCAACAAGGCCGAACTCGAGAACCGGGCAATAATCCTTGATGAAGCGGGCATCGGATGTGCCGCCTGTGGTCGAGAGCTTCGGCGTGCGCCCGGTGACAGCGGCAACGGCATCGGCCACCATCGTGACGAAGGGGCCGGGCTCGGTGACAAAAGCCACTGCGTTGGTTTTGGCGAAGACTGCTGTGTAGCGAACGCTCCCTCCCGCTGCAGTATCAAGCCGGTGACGAATCTCGGCCTCCAGCGTTTGCGGCGTCCAGGTCTCGTTGAAGCGGATGTTGAACGTGGCTTTCGCTTCGTTCGGCACGACATTCGACGTGGGGTTGCCCACGTCCAGCGTGGTCATTTCGAGATTGGACGGGGCAAAATGCGCCGTGCCACCGTCCAGCGGCGTCGCCAGCAACCCGGTCAGCAGTTTCGTCATGCCGTGGATCGGGTTCACGGCGCGCTCGGGATAGGCCACGTGTCCCTGCTTGCCGTGCACCGTGACATGGCCGGTCAGCGATCCCCGGCGGCCGATCTTGATCACATCGCCTACGGCCTCGACATTGGTCGGTTCACCCAGGATGCAATGATCCATGGGTTCGCCGCGCGCCTTGGCCCAGGCGAGCAGTTTGACCGTGCCGTTGATGGCAGGTCCTTCCTCGTCGCCCGTGATCAGGAAGGCGATGGAGCCTGTCTTCGGCACGCCATGGGCTTTGAGATGCGCCAGCACGGCAGCAACAGAAGCCGCGACTCCACCCTTCATGTCTTCCGCACCACGGCCATAGAGGCGGCCATCCACGATCTCCGCGCCGAACGGCGGATGCGTCCAGGCGGCGAGATTGCCCGGCGGCACCACATCGGTGTGTCCCGCGAAGACAAGGCATGGGCTGCCTTCACCGATGCGGGCGTAGAGATTGTCGATATCGGGCGTGCCTGCTTCGGTGAAAACCGGGCGATGGACGGCGAAACCTGCGGCTTTCAGCAATCCCTCAAGATAGCCCAGCGCACCGCCCTCGGCGGGTGTGACGGAGGGGCATTGCACCAGGGCGCGGGTGATGGAGAGAGCGTCGGTCGCGGTCATGGGTTTGAGCTAGGCGCGCTTGACGGCGGCGTCAATCCGGCTGCGGGATGCGTGCGTCTCATGCGGATAGATGCCGAGGTCGAGCACATACCAGCCCATCACGCCCATGATCATCCATCCCAGCATGATATCCATGGCAGGCCAGTCCGCGAATGAATCGGCCAGAACCGAAGCTGCCGGGATGATGCCGCCCCAGAGCGCCAGCACAGGAGATCGCCCGATGGCGCGGAAGCGCTTGGCATTCACAGCATGAAACGGGATCAGCATCGAGATCGAACAGAAGATCATCAGGGCCTCGGCCGGGCCAGTGTTGCCGGTCATACGCCCGACACCCCATCCCATCGCCATGAAGGCGCACAGCAGAAGCAGGGTGCTCACCCACCAGAGCTGGCGCGAGATCACGCCTTCGTCATCGAAAAACAGCCGCATCGGAGTCATAACGGTTTATCAACCATATCGACCGCAGGGTCGAGTTTGGTATGAAAACATGGCAAACGGAGATCGCCCGATGCCGCGAAATGCTTCGAAGCGCCTGAAAACGGCAGCCTTGGCCGCAGTGATGCTGACCGGTCTCGCCACAACGCCAGTCTTCGCGCAGGCCACGCAGACCGAGGAGCAGGAGCGCCGCTCCAACGTGCTGCGCAACCTGCCGGAATGGGCGGCGAAACGCCAGTTCGGTTCGCAGACCAGCGGTGCGCCTATGGATGCCCGATCCATCGGTTCCTATGCGCGCGGCTGTCTCGCCGGCGGCACGGCGCTCGCGGTGGATGGCGCCTCGTGGCAGGTGATGCGGCTGTCGCGTAACCGTATGTGGGGGCATCCGGATCTGGTGCGGTTTCTCGAGTCTTTTGCGAAACAGATTCCCCGCGAAGCCGGATGGAACGGCATTCTCGTGGGCGATATCTCGCAGCCCCGCGGCGGACCCATGCTGACGGGGCATGCCTCGCACCAGATCGGTCTGGACGCCGATATCTGGCTGACGCCGATGCCTGGTCGCAAGCTCTCCGGCTCCGAGCGCGAAAACATGAGCGCCACCAACATGGCGCGTGCGGACTGGATGGATATCGATCCAGGGGTGTGGACGGCGAACCACACGAAGGTGATCCGCCTCGCCGCAAAAGATGACCGGGTGCATCGGATTTTTGTCAACCCGGCGATCAAGAAGGCCCTGTGCCGTGATGCCGGTGCTGACCGGAGCTGGCTGCGCACCGTGCGCCCGATGTGGGGCCATAATTACCATTTCCACATCCGCATGGGCTGCCCCGCAGGTATGGGTGGTTGCGAGGATCAGGATGACCCGCCGGAAGGCGATGGCTGCGGGCAGGAACTCACGGACTGGCTGAACCGCCAGCACAAAGCGATCTTCGGGCCGAAAGCGCCTCCGGGCCCCAAGCGCCCGCCTCCGCCTCCCATGTCAGTCGATGCCCTGCCGCCGATGTGCAGGGAGGTTCTGGTCGCGCGCTGAAGCTTCGGCTAAGAAGCCGCTCATGCGTCGCCTGCCTCCCGAACCTGTGCCTCTGCTCGCGCCTGCCAGCCGCTGGCTGGCGCTGGCCGCGATTGCTATCGCCGTTCTCAGCATCATCGCCACCCGCTTCGGCGGAATACCGCACCGCAACGGGCTTTTCCTGCTGGCGCTGGGGATTTTTCTTGCCGTCCTCGCCGTGGTCGCATCCATCGGCGCGATGGTCTCGATCTGGCGCAGTGGCGCCCCCGGCGTCGGGCTTGCGGTGCGCGGCCTGCTCTGGGCCGCGATCCTGCTGGCCTGGCCGGGGTATCTCGCGGTTGTCGCGGCACGCCTGCCGGTGGTCAACGACGTGACGACCGATACTGCCGATCCGCCGTCGTTTTCCCGGTCCCGCGCCGCTCTGGATGCGCGTCAGGGCCATGTTCCGCTGGAATTTGACCGGCAGCGTGCGGTTGATCTCGAGACTGACAGCAGCGATCTCAGGACGATCACGCTGGAGCAGCCGCCTGAAGACGTGATGCTGCTGGTGCAGCGCACGGCCACCAATCTGGGATGGCTGGTGATCGACACCGCCAGTCCGCTCGGGCGCACCGGCACAGGCCGTGTCGACGCCATCGCGCGGTCGCTCATCTTCCGTTTTCCCGATGACATCACCATCCGTGTGCGTCAGGGCGCGGGTGAAACACGCATCGACCTGCGCTCGGCCTCGCGGATCGGCCGGCATGATCTGGGGGCCAATGCCGCCCATATCCGCGATTTCACGCGCGAGCTGGATGCCGTCGCCAATCCGCGCTGATCAAATCGCGCGATAAATACCATCAAGCGTCGGCGCGCCATCGGTCACGACCAGACCGCGACCCACGAGATCCTCCAGATGCGCAAAGACGGAAAGGCCTGCGGCTCCTTTCAGGGCGGGCGCGAGACCGACATAGAGTTTCTCGACCAGCCCGGGAATATCGCTCGCGGTATCGCGAACCGCAGTAAGGATCGTCGACTCGCGCATCTTGCGATGGCCGATCAATCCGCGCACGAAGCGCTGCGGGTCCGTTACCGGCCCGCCATGGCCCGGCCAGTAGATACTCTCCCCGCGCCCGCGCAGCTTGTCGAGCGAGACCATATAGGCGTTCATCGAGCCATCGGGCGGAGCCACGATCGAGGTGGACCAAGCCATCACATGGTCGCCGGAAAACAAGGTGTTTTCCTCGGGCAGCGCGAAGGCGAGGTGGTTCATCGTATGCCCCGGCGTTTCCAGCGCCACCAGACGAAAGCCATCGCCCTCCAGCACATCGCCCTCGCGCATATCCCGGTCAGGCCGGTGATCACGGTCAGCGCTGGCATCGAGAATATTGCGCTCGCCCATAGCGAGATCACGGGCGGCCCGATGCGGTGCGCAGCCGCTGATGGGGGTGCCGGTCAAAGCCTTCAGAACACGTGCGCCGGGTGAATGGTCGCGATGGGTGTGGGTGACCACGATATCTGTGACGCTCTCGCGGCCCAGTGACTCAAGCAATGCCTCCACCTC